>NZ_DASVYD010000066.1:0-192048 GCF_036392335.1 Vitreimonas sp. | reverse complement strand
AGCGCAGCGATTGCGCGAGCAGACGCAGATTGGGTGTGTTGGCGCGGATCCCTGGCGCGGTGTTGCGCGGCCGGCGCGCGCCGACGCGCAGACGCGCGAGAATGGTGCAGATGAGATAGGCGTGCACGAAGCGTTCGCAGTGACGAATGGCGTTGTGCACGCGTTTGCTGCGGCGCGCGTTCGCGCCGAGTTTGAAGATCAACATCAGCGCCCACACGATCCAGCCGACGAGCGCCGCCTGGTGGCGGTCTAGCTTCTGTCGGCTGATGAGGGTGGGGACGTGTTTCATGGCGCGCAGTGTGCGCGCGCCGGCTGACCGGTTGAATAGATGCGCTCGATGTGGACCGCCGGCTTCCCGCCGGCATGGTGGAAAGGTCAAGGCGATCAACGGGTTTGCGTTCGGAAAAAGGATGCCAGCTGGAAGCCGGCGGTCCGAATTGGGTTGAATCGAGCGGCGTGAAGCCCGAAAGCGCCACGTATGCCGGTTTCAAACACGCGCTCCGGTCTCCACAACGCGAGATATTGGCGGTACGAGCAATCGGAGATGCTTCGACACCTCATCCCGGCGTTTCTTTCGCTTTCTCTCATAACCGCGTGCGCCACTCCGCAGAGCCACGCACCTCAAATTGATGAGGACGCCTGTGGGATAGTTCGCTCCCAGGTGGAGGATGAGCTCAATCCGGAGCTTGAGGCCTGCGCGGCGGCGGGTGACGTCCGTGCTCTGGCTTACCTAGGCATGCTGTATTTGGGCGCCTCGGATTCGAGTTCTCCGGAAAGTTACGGCTTTGGCGCAGGGATTGCGCCGGCCGAATTGTTGGCCGAGGGGCGAAGGCTTATCGAACTGGCCGCGGAGCGCGGTAACGCCGAGGCGCAGAATGAGCTCGGCCTCGCCTATTTCCGCGGCGATTTTGGCTACGAGATCAATACTGACTTGGCGTTAGACTGGCTCAGCGCCGCAACCGAGGGCGGGGACAATATCGCGCCGTTGAATCTAGCGCGGATGTACTTTTCCGGCCGTGGTGTCGCGCTATCCACGCGAGACGGGGAGCGTTATCTGCGCTTATCGGCGGAGCGGAAGTACAAGCCGGGCCGCTGCTCGTTGGCATACTGGCTTGACCGAGGCGCTGACGCTGCGCGTCAAGCCGAAGCCAGAGCGCTTCGCGAAGCGGCGGCGCGATCTGACGATGGTTATGAATGCTCGGATTTCGATGTGATCGAAGAATTGTTCGTCAGTGAACTCAGCGACAGTATTTGAATTCTGTGGGCGGTTGTCGATGCCGGCGAGGGACGCTGGCGCGGCGCTTATTTGTTTGCGCTAAAGCTCAAATAGCCGCGTTCGACCATGCGGCGCAGCGCTTCGTAGGATTCCGCGAGTTCATCGTAGGCGCAGCGCAGGGCATGCAATTGCGCGACTTCCTCGGCTGACGGCGCGTGGGTCGTTTCCGAGATGGCGAGTGCTGCGGCGACCCATTCGGCGCGCGCGTGCGCGGCGCAGACGGCAAGGCGTTCGAACTTGCCCATGTCGGCGCCGCCGAGCGTCTTGGCGATGATCTCGCGATTGGCGGCGAAGGCGGCAAAATCGATCTGATCGAGATGC
Source organism: Vitreimonas sp. (assembly GCF_036392335.1). NCBI lineage: Bacteria > Pseudomonadati > Pseudomonadota > Alphaproteobacteria > Hyphomonadales > Hyphomonadaceae > Vitreimonas > Vitreimonas sp. The sequence goes on along the minus strand of NZ_DASVYD010000066.1, from coordinate 190,451 downwards.
CCGCGCAGGCGGCGCTGCTCCTGCGGATCGAGCATGGCTTCGGGCTCAAAATGGTCCTGCACCACGCGCCGGGAATGGGTCACGATTGACGACATGACGCACTTGTACGCGCAACGCCGTTAAAACCAGGTGTGGCGGTTTGGTTTACAGACCGTGATCAACAGGCAGCGGCGGGGCCTCGCGCAAGAGCGTGATGGCGATGCGGCGATTGCCCGGCAAGCTCGGGTCATCGACGAACATAGGTTCGCTGTCGGCGCGTCCGGCGACTTCATAGAAGCGTTCGCTGGGGATGCCCTGGCCGGCGAGAATGCGGCGGGCTTCGTTAGCGCGCGCGGCGCTCAGTTCAAAGTTCGAGGCGTAGCGCCCGCCCGGCTGCGATCCGTCGGTATGGCCGGAAATGGTCATGCGGTTAGGCAGCTGTGACAGGACGCCGGATATGGCGACGAGGAGACGGCGCGCGCGGTCGTTCGGCGTGGCGTCGCCGGGATTGAACATCGAGCGGCCTTCCTGATCGACGATCTGGATTCGCAGGCCTTCCGGCGTTTGCTCCATGATCACGTTGCGCGACAATTCGGCGATGTCGGGCATGTCGTGCATGGCTTGGCGAATGGCGATCTCGGCGCGGGTGAATTCGGCGTTCTCGCGCAACGTGCGCGCACGCGTCAGCGCCTCGGCGCTCGGCAATTGTTCGCCGCCAGGAGCAACCTGACCCTCTTCAGGGTTTTCGGCGTCGGCGTTGGACGTGTATTGCGGCTCCGAGGAGGGGGCGACGGGGGCGGAATGGCCGTGGCGCACGCCTTCCTCGGCGAAACTGGTGCCTTCCAACAGACCGCCGGCGCCCGAAGAAACCCGGCTCACGCTCGCGGGGGCGAAGAATTCGGCGATACCCCGACGTTGTTCGGGGCTTGTGGTGTTGATCAGCCACATCAACAGGAAGAACGCCATCATGGCGGTGACGAAGTCGGCGTACGCGACCTTCCAGGCGCCGCCGTGGTGACCACCGCCGCCGCCCTTTTTGATCTTCTTGATTATGATAGGGCGTTGATTGGTCGCAGACGTCATTGTCCGTCCGTTCTGGCGGAGAGGGCGCGACATTGGCCGAACAGCGTTAAGATCGCGTTGAGCGTGGAGTGGAGACCCGGGTGGATATCGATCAGGAGCAGGAATACCGCCGCGCGATGGGCGCGTTCGCCACGGGCGTGACCGTGGTGTCCGCGGCGCGGGACGATGCGACCTTATCCGGGATCACCGTGAATTCGCTGACGTCGGTGTCGTTGCGGCCGCGCCTGCTGTTGTGGTGCCTGGGCGATCAGTCCGAACGCTACGACGTGTTCGCTGGCGCTGAGCATTGGGGCGTGACGGTGCTGGGCGGCGATGAGGAGGCGCTGGCGCGGCGCTTCGCGCGCGCCGAGACCGAGACGATTGCGCCGGCGGAGGCCGAGGCGTTCGGGGCGGCTCCGGTGCTGCGCGGCGGTGTGGCGCATTTTGCCTGCCGCACGTTTGAACGCCGCCAAGCCGGCGACCACCTTATCATTATCGGCGAAGTGCTGGCGTGCCGCGTGAAGTCGGGCGCCGGCCTCACCTATTTCCGAAGCCGCTACGGACGCGCCGACGAACCAGAATCGGGGAGCAAGTGATGGCCAAGACCGCATTCATTGGGCTGGGGGTGATGGGTGGGCCGATGGCGGGCCATCTGGCGCGCGCGGGACACGATGTCTCCGTGTTCAACCGCAGCGAGGAGAAGGCGCGCGATTGGGCGCAGAAGCATAAGGGGCGGACGTATTCGAGCGTGGCGGGCGCGGTGGAGGGCGTCGACATCGTGTTTGCCTGTGTCGGCGCCGATCGCGACGTGCGTGAAGTGTTTGAGGCCGCGGCGCCGGCGATGCGCAAGGGCGCGATTTTTGTCGACCACACGACGGCCTCGGCCGGATTGGCGCGCGAATTGGCCGAACGCGCCGAGGAGTTGGGCTTGGGCTTTCTCGATGCGCCGGTGTCGGGTGGGCAAGCGGGCGCGGAAGCGGGCCGGCTCACGGTGATGGCGGGCGGCGCGCCGGGTGTGTTCGCGGAAGTCGAACCAGTGATGCGGGCTTATGCTGCGAACATGACGCTGATTGGGCCTGCGGGTTCGGGGCAATTGGCGAAGATGGTGAATCAAATCTGCATCGCGGGCGTCGTGCAGGGGCTGGCGGAGGCGCTGCATTTCGCTAAACGCGCCGACCTCGATGTCGAGAAGGTGATCGCCGCGATCTCCAAGGGCGCCGCGCAAAGCTGGCAGATGGAAAATCGCTGGAAGACAATGGTCGACGGCAAGTTCGATTTTGGCTTCGCCGTCGATTGGATGCGCAAGGATTTGGGGCTTGTGCTGGACGAAGCCGAGCTCAACGGCGCGCAGCTTGAACTCACGCGGCTTGTGGATGGCTTCTACGCCGACGTGCAGGCGATGGGCGGCCGGCGTTGGGACACGTCGAGCTTGATCGCGCGGCTCGAAAGGATGCAGCAGCGTTAATGGCGTAGTTACGCTTACGTGCCGGCTTTCAAGGTCTTTTAAGCCAATTGCGCTAAACATGCGGCCTCCGATTGGGGGCCGCGAAGAACAATGAACGAGAAGCTTTGGTCCGTCTGCGTCATTGAGCCGAACAAGTACGAAGCGCAGATCGTCCAGGACATGCTGTACAATGCAGGTGTCGACAAATACCGGATCTTCACGGACGCCAATCTGGCGATGGAGGCGCTGGAGAGCTTCAACGCCAACATCATTTTGGCGACGTTCGAACTCGGCAAGCAGGATGGCGCCGCTTGGACGCGCGCGTTTCGCCGCAATCACCGCGTGTTGAACCGCAAGGCGGCGGTGTTCTTGCTCTCTGGCGCTTTCTCGCGCTCGCTGGCGGAGACCTGCCGTCACGCCGGCGCGAATGCGCTGATTGGCAAGCCGATCTCGAACAAGGCGCTGCTGGAGACGATCAAGAAGGTTTTGGCCGCCCCGCGCGAGTTTATCGACGCGGAGGGTTATGTCGGCCCGTGCCGTCGCGCCGGCATTGTCACGGCGGGTACGGGCGCCACCAAGCGCCGCAAGGCGGACAGAGCGGCCGAGAAGCCGGCGGCCGCTGGCGGTATGCCGACGTTGACGTTCGAGCAAGCCGTCGGCGCGCTCGGCGCGGCAACGGCGCAATTCAAGATGGATCCGAGCGCCGGCGCGACTTGCGAAGCGGCGCTGCGCTTCGTGCAGGCCTACGCGGTCGCGGGCAAGGATCACGAATTGATGCGCGCGTGCGCGGCGTTCGCGCAGCAAATCACCGCAACGAAGAGCATGCCCGCCGATGTGGCGCGGGCGGCGCTCGATGCGTGCGTGAACGGCGTGAACGAATTGGCGAAGCTGCCGCCCGGTGATGCGAAACGCACCGAGGTGGCCGAGGGCGTGCGCCAGGCTGTCGCAAAGGCAGCCATGCAAAAGGCCGCCTGACCTTACGTTTGCTTGATCGCTTGAAGGTCGGTCGATAGCTTCCGCGCGAAATGCGTGGAGGACAGATGTCGGACGGACCGCTGACGGGCGTGCGTGTGTTGGAGTTCGGCGGCATTGGGCCGGGGCCGTTTTGCGGCATGCTGCTGTGCGATTTGGGCGCGGAAGTCGTGCGCATCGATCGCGCAGGCTTTGAGCCGGCCTACACGCAATTCGCACATCGCGGACGTTTGTCGGTCGCGCTTGATCTGAAGAAGCCAGCGGCGGTGGAAGCGTGCCTGCAACTCGCGGCGCGTTCTGATCTTTTGTTTGAAGGCTTCCGTCCAGGCGTGATGGAGCGCTTGGGGCTTGGGCCCGACGTGGCGCTCGCGCGCAATCCAAAGCTTGTCTATGGCCGCATGACGGGCTGGGGCCAGGAAGGGCCGTACGCGCAGGCGGCGGGGCACGATATCAATTACATTTCGCTGTCAGGCGCGCTGCATGCGATTGGCTTGAAAGAACAACCGGCGCCGCCGCTCAATCTGCTCGGCGATTTCGGCGGCGGCGCGCTCTATCTCGCGTTCGGCATGCTGGCGGCGTTGACGCACGCGCGCGAGACGGGGCGCGGGCAGGTTGTCGATGTGGCGATGACGGATGGCGTGGCGTCGTTGATGACGACGATTTTCGGCCGCCTGAAAGCCGGGCAATGGCGCGATGGGCGTCAAGCAAATCTGCTCGATGGCGGCGCGCCGTTCTATGGCGTCTACAAATGCGCAGACGGCAAATGGCTGTCGATCGGCTCGCTGGAGCCGCAATTCTACGCGCTTTTGCGCGAGAAGGTTGGCGCAACGGAGCCGCTGTTTGATGCGCAGCACGATCGCGCGCTTTGGCCGGCGCAACGCAAGCGGCTCGAGGAAATTTTCGCTACGCGCACGCGCGATGAATGGACGGCGCTGCTTGGCGGCAGCGATGTGTGTTTCGCGCCTGTGCTCGATCTCGAAGAGGCGCATCGGCACGAACACAATGCGGCGCGCGGGACGTTCATCGATGTCGGCGGCACATTGATGCCCGCGCCAGCGCCGCGTTTCTCGGAAACACCTGGCCGCGTGCGTTCGCCGCCGCCGAAGACGGGCGTGCATACGCGCGAGGTGTTGCGCGATTGGGGCGTGGATGCGGGCGTGATCGAAGCAGCGCTGAGCTAGCGCGTTTCGCGTTTGGCTTTCTGCACGAGTGCGTCGAGCGCGTTGAGGAAGTGCTGGCGGTCGCGTTGCGAGAAGGGCTTGGGCCCGCCGCTGGCTTCGCCGAATGAGCGCAGATGCTCCATCAATTCACGTTGCGCCATCGCTGCGCCGATAGAAGATGGCGTGAAGGCTTTGCCATTGGCGCCGAGCGCGTGGCCTTTGGCTTTGAGCGTGCGGTCGGCGAGCGGGATGTCATTGGTGATGACGATGTCGCCGGGCTGCACGCGCTCGGCGATCCAATCGTCGGCGACGTCGGGGCCGGCATCGACGACCACGAATTCGACATCGGGCGGCGTGCGCATGAACGCGTTGGCGACGACGCGCACCGGGCAGCCGGTGCGGCGCGCGACTTTGTAAACCTCTTCCTTCACAGGGCAGGCGTCCGCGTCGATGAAGATGGTGGGAGTCAGCCGAAAAGCTCCGCAAGGCGTGGCCGCTCAGGCAATAGTTGGCGTAAATCGCCTATGCATCTACGCTTGCCAAGTGCAGGGGATCGATAGGGCATAGGCGTGGAAGATACTAGCCGCAGACGATCGAAGGGCGCGCATTTCTACCGGGTGACTGTAGGTGATCTCGCTCGCCGAAAACCATTGGAAATGCTGGATTGGGAAATCTCGCGCGATGGTAATCGCGCGGGTCCGTTTCTGGCGCCACACCTCCCGTCTCTCGGCGTTACGCTAACAAGTCTCGGCTCTGGCTTCCCGCGCGACGCTCCAAGAAACAAGATTGTTTATAGGTACGACGCAAAAAAACCCCTTAGAGATTTCGATGTGATGGGGTTTTTCTGGGTTATATCGGAGAGAGCCAAAAGATTGCTGGAGCCGTTTGCAGTCGGTGCAATTGACTTAGTTCCCACCGACATATTCGTACGCCGGGACGGTGTGGACGAACTGGTTGGCCAGAATTGGTTATGTGACGTAGTACGTTTCGAGGATGCGGTGGATGAAGCTGCGTCCAAGCTCGACTGGTGGCCCAATCACCCCCAATACGACGGAATGTCGAAGTTAGTATTCAAGCGCGACCTGCCGCCTGAGCTTCATCTTTTCCGTCTATGGAAGTCGCCAACCACCATTCTTTGCAGCGAGCCGCTCAGGCAGGCGATCAAGGCCGCAAAACTGACGGGAGTTCGACTCAAGAATGTGGAGCCACCGCATTGAGTTGATCGGTGTCAGCCGAGCAACTCCGCAGCCTTCGGCGCGAAATAGGTGACAATGCCGTCGGCGCCGGCGCGTTTGAAGGCGGTGAGGCTTTCGAGGATGGCGCGGTCTTCGTCGAGCCAGCCGTTGGCGGCGGCGGCTTTCATCATTGCGTATTCGCCGGAGACTTGGAACGCGTAGGTGGGCATCCCGAACTCAGCTTTCACGCGCGACACGATATCGAGATAGGGCAGGCCCGGCTTCACCAGCAGCATGTCGGCGCCTTCGGCGACATCCATCGCGACTTCGCGCATGGCTTCGTCCGTGTTGCCGTAATCCATTTGATAGGTGCGCTTGTCGCCAGGATTGGCGACGGAGCCCGTGCCGAGTTTTCCCGAGCCGATCGCGTCGCGATACGGGCCGTAGAAGGCCGAGGCGTATTTCGCGGCGTAGGACATGATCATCGTGTCTTGATGGCCGTTCGCATCGAGGGCGGCGCGAATGGCGCCGACGCGGCCATCCATCATGTCGGAGGGCGCTACGATGTCGGCGCCGGCTTTGACCTGGGTCAACGCTTGCTCGATCAGAACCTCTACGGTCTCGTCATTGAGGATGCGCCCATCGCGCAGGAGACCGTCGTGGCCGTGATCGGTGAAGGGATCGAGGGCGACATCGACCATCACGCCCACTTCCGGTGCGGCGTCTTTCATCGCGCGCACGACGGTGCAGACGAGGCCATTCGGATTGAGCGCTTCCTTGCCGCTCGAATCTTTCTTGGCGCCGTCGATGAAGGGGAAAACGGCGATGGCTGGGATGCCGAGCTTGGCGGCGCGTTTGGCCGCGTCGGTAGCGGCGCGCACGGAAAGCCGCGCCGTGCCCGGCATGGAGGCGACCGGAATTTCCGCTTCGTCGCCCTCGTGCACGACCATCGACCAGATCAGGTCATCGACGCTCAAGCGATTTTCGCGCGTGAGGCGGCGCACCCAATCGTGCTGGCGCAGGCGCCGCGGGCGGGTGTTCGGGTATCGTCCAGTGAAGCTCATGCGAACCGTTCGCAACTTTCTGCGCTGAAATGCGCCGTCGGCCCCCAGTTACCTTGGAGGCCTGAAATAGCATATAAGAATTCCAACGACGCCCGCCGGGCCGAAGCAGAGGCGCGACCGTGAGAGAAGAGGACAAAAAGGTCTTCGAAGACGCCGTTGCGGCTATCCGCGACGAGGGACGCTATCGGGTGTTCGCCGATATCATGCGCGAACGTGGCCGTTTTCCCCATGCGCGCTTGCGGGTGGGCGATGGCGAATATCGCGACATCGTCGTCTGGTGCTCAAACGATTATCTGGGCCAGGGCCAGAGCCCGGAAGTGCTCGATGCGGCGCATGCGGCATTGGACAAGGTCGGCGCCGGCGCGGGCGGCACGCGCAATATCTCGGGCACGACCTCCTATCACGTCGATCTGGAGAAGGAGCTCGCCGACCTGCATGGCAAGGAAGGCGCCCTGCTGTTCACGTCGGGCTATGTGTCGAACGACGCGACGCTCTCGACGCTGGCGAAACTCTTCCCCGATTTGTGGATTTTCTCCGACGCGCAAAACCATGCGTCGATGATCGAGGGCATCAAACGCGCCAAGTGCGAGCGCCGCATCTTCCGTCACAATGACATTCAGCATCTCGAAGCGCTGATCAACGAAGCGCCGGCCGATGCGCCGAAGCTGATTGCGTTCGAGAGCGTCTATTCGATGGACGGCGACACCGCGCCGATCGAAGCGATCTGCGACATCGCCCAGCAATATGGCGCGATGACGTATCTGGACGAAGTGCACGGCGTTGGCCTTTACGGGCACAATGGCGGCGGCGTCGCCGAGCGCGATGGCGTGATGCACCGGGTCGATTTCATCGAAGGCACGCTGGCGAAGGCGTTCGGCACGATGGGCGGCTACGTGACCGGCCCGGCCGCTGCGATCGATGCGATCCGTTCAACGGCTTCGGGCTTCATCTTCACGACCTCTTTGGCGCCTTCGATTGCTGCTGCTGCGCTGGAAAGCGTGCGCGTGGTGAAGGCTTGCCCGCATATGCGCGATCGTTTGGCCGAGCGCGCGGAGCGTTTGAAGGCGCTATTGCGCGAATCTGGCCTGCCGGTAATGGCGGAATCGACGACGCATATCGTGCCGGTGCAGGTGGGCGATGCGGCGCTGGCGAAGCAGGTGTCCGACGCGCTTTTGTTCGAGCACGGCATCTATGTGCAGCCGATCAATTACCCGACCGTACCGCGCGGTACGGAGCGCCTGCGCATCACGCCGTCGCCATTCCATGACGACGCGCTGATGGAGCAATTGGTCGCCGCGCTGAATGCGGTTTGGGCCAAGTACGTGCTTGGGCGCGCTGCGTGAGCGACCGCGAAGACGCGGGCGAAGTCTTCTTTGAAATTACGCGCGTTGGCGATGTGCAGCGCGTGGCAGCGATTGATGCGGCGACGGGCGTGGAAGTCGTGATCCAGGCGCCAGCCAATGCATCGCTGGTTGATGTGCGCGCCCTGGCACTGCGCAAACTTGAGCGCGCGCTCGCCGACGACAGCGATGACAGCGCCTCGCCGCCGCCGTCGCGACCCGGCAAACTTGTGTGATCTCAGTCCTTGCGACGGACGCCTTTGCCGAGCCCGATGCTCTTGGCGAATTCCGAGCGGCGCGCCGCGTAGGCCGGAGCCACCATCGGGTAATCAGCGGGGAGCCCCCAACGGCGCCGATAGTCGTCGGGTGAAAGGTTGTAAGTCGAGCGTAAGTAACGCTTGAGCATTTTCAGCTTCTTGCCGTCTTCCAGGCAGACGATGTGATCGTGCTGAATGGATTTATTGATCGGCACTGCTGGCTTGGGCCGCTCCGCGGAGACATGTGCTTCCGTGCCGGAAAGCGAGGCCAGGGTCTTGTGGACGGTGCGGATGAGGTCGCCGAGCTCATCTGCTGAAAGCTTATTGTTGCTGACGAACGACGCGACGATGTCCGTCGTCATTCGCATGGCATCGCCGCGCCCATTGGTCGCGACATCGTTCTCATCACGCATCCCCACGCCTTTTCCGGAACGAATACAATGCCCTCGTCCTTCGTTTAGTGCAAAAACCCTGGATTCGGCAAGTATTACCATTGACCTAAGCCAAAATATTACAGTGAAGTCTATGCCAGTACCCCCATTTGCTCGGCGCGCGAGTAACTTTGCTTACTCGGCTGGGTCGAACTATGGTCAACGCGCAGATTCCACCCCGAAGGATGAGTGGCCCCATGACTGAAGCCGCCGGAAGCGCCGCTGCAGGACGCGATCGCTTCTTTGAAGCCGCCCTTGAACGCGCCGACCATGATGTAAAAGCGGCGATCGACGCGGAATTGGGTCGCCAGCAGCGCCAGATCGAGCTGATCGCGTCGGAAAACATCGTCTCGAGGGCCGTGCTCGAGGCGCAGGGCTCGGTGCTCACCAACAAATACGCCGAGGGCTATCCGGGTCGCCGCTATTATGGCGGCTGCGAGTTCGTGGACGAGGTGGAGCGGCTGGCGATCGAGCGGGCCAAGCGCCTGTTCGATTGCAAGTTCGCGAACGTGCAGCCGCATTCGGGCGCCAATGCCAACCAGGCGGTGTTCTTCGCGCTGCTGCAGCCGGGCGACAAATTTCTGGGCATGGACCTGGCGGCGGGCGGACACCTGACGCACGGCGCGCCGGCGAACTTCTCCGGCAAATGGTTTCAGCCTGTCTCCTACACGGTGCGTCCGGACGATCATCTGATCGATTACGATCAGGTCGCTGAAATAGCTCACCGCGAAAAGCCGAAATTGATCCTGGCGGGCGCTTCGGCCTATTCGCGGGCGATCGATTTCGCGCGCTTCCGCAAGATCGCGGATGAGGTCGGCGCGTATCTGATGGTCGACATGGCGCATTATGCCGGCCTGGTCGCGGGCGGCGTTTATCCCTCGCCGCTGCCGCATGCGCATGTGGTGACGACGACGACGCACAAGACACTGCGTGGCCCGCGCGGCGGCATGATCTTGTCGAATGACGAAGAGCTCGGAAAGCGCATCAATTCAGCGGTTTTCCCTGGTCTGCAAGGCGGCCCGCTGATGCATGTGATCGCGGCGAAAGCGGTGAGCTTTGGCGAAGCGTTGCAGCCTGAGTTCAAGCTCTATGCGAAGCGCACGGTCGAGAACGCGCGCGCGCTGGCGGATCGCTTGATTGAGAACGGCCTCGCCGTGGTTTCGGGCGGCACGGACAGCCATTTGATGCTGGTCGATCTGCGGCCGAAGAAGGTGACGGGCAAGGCGGGCGAGCAAGCGCTCGAACGCGCGCTCATCACCTGCAACAAGAATGGCATCCCGTTCGACACCGAAAAGCCTATGATCACGTCCGGCGTGCGCTTGGGTACGCCGGCGTGCACGACGCGCGGATTCGGCCCGGCGGAATTCCGTCAGGTCGCGGATCTGATCTGCGAAGTGCTGGATGGGCTGTCGAAGTCGAACGGGGACAATTCCGCCACCGAAGCGGCTGTTGCTGCGAAGGTTGAAGCCCTGACTGCACGCTTCCCGATTTATTGAGTAACGACAAAGCAGCCCGTCATCCCGACCGTAGCGAAGCGAAGAGCCGGGACCCAGGGCAAACGAACAGCATGTGGCCCCTGGGTCCCGGATCGCGCTCCGCGCGTCCGGGATGACGAGGGTAGCTTCCATCTGATTTGCGCGGGACACTAACGAATCAGCTGATTGGATCGCCGAATGCGTTGCCCGTTTTGCCAGAACGAAGACACCCAGGTGAAGGACAGCCGTCCGACGGAGGATGGCGCTGCGATCCGGCGGCGGCGGCAGTGCGACAAGTGCGGGTCGCGGTTCACCACGTTCGAGCGCGTGCAATTGCGCGATCTGGTGGTGCTGAAGCGCTCGGGCCGGCGCGTGCCGTTCGATCGCGACAAGCTGGCGCGCTCGCTGTCGATCGCGCTGCGCAAGCGGCCGATCGAACAGGATCAGATCGAGCAGATGATCTCCGGCATCGTCCGCAAGCTCGAAAGCCAAGGCGAAAGCGAAGTGAATTCCGAAACCATCGGCGAGATGGTGATGGAAGCTTTGGCTGTGCTCGATCCGGTGGCCTATGTGCGCTACGCCTCGGTTTACCGTGATTTCCGCGAAGCCAGCGATTTCGCCGATTTCATCGAGGAAGCCGGAAAAACGCCCAAAGCTGGCGGCAAGAAGGACTAGGCGAAGGCGCTGGCCGGCGCGGGCGCCAGTGGTCCATAATCCCCGCCCATGAACCGACCGCGCGTCACCCTCAAACTTGCGACTTCGCTCGACGGGCGCATTGCGACCGCATCGGGCGAAAGCCGTTGGATCACGAGTGAAGCGTCACGCGCGGAAGTGCAGAAGATGCGCGCCGCGCATGATGCGGTGATGGTGGGCGTTGGCACCGTGCGCGCGGACGATCCGGAATTGCTGGCGCGCACCGCACCGCCGTCGGCGAACCAACCGGCGCGCGTGGTTCTCGATACGGAGTTTTCGCTGCAACCGAGCGGACGTCTGTTCGCAAGCTTGGATCGCGCAGAGATCATCGTGATTGGCGCAGATGATGCCGACGGTAAGCGCCGTGCCGTGCTGGAGGGTGCAGGCGCGCGGACATTGGGTGTAGGCCGTGGGCCAGCGGGCATCGATGCGGAAGCGGCGCTGACGGCCTTGATGGGCGTGGGCATTGGAAGCGTGTTCGCCGAGGGCGGCGGACAGGTGGCGGCGTCGTTGATCGCGGCCGGCGCTGTCGATCGGCTCGAATGGTTTCGTGCGCCGATCATTCTGGGCGCCGAGGGGCGGCCTGCCGTAGGGGCGCTTGCATTGGCGCGGCTGGCGGAAGCGCCTACATGGCGTCGTGTGGCGCTGCGTGAGCTTGGCCCCGATCTTTGGGAAAGCTACGAGCGAGCCTGAAAGGCCAAAGCTGAATGTTCACAGGCATTGTCACCGCGCTGGGCGAGGTGAAGGCGGTCGAGCGCCGGGATGGGCTCGTGCGCCTCACCATCGCCAGCCCCTACGACGCCGCCGGCGTAGAGATCGGCGCCAGCGTGGCGCATGACGGCGTCTGCCTGACCGTGGTTTCAACCGAAGGCCATCAGGGCGGCATGAGCCATGTCGTGGAGGTCGCGGCCGAAAGCTTGGCGCTGACGACGATGGGCGAACTGAGGGCCGGCGACCGGGTGAATCTGGAGCGCTCGCTGCGGCTGGGCGACGAGCTCGGCGGGCATATGGTGCAGGGCCACGTCGACGGCCTGGGCGAGGTGCTTTCGGTGAAGCAGGACGGCGAGGGCTATCGCATTCGCATCCGCCCACCGCACACGGTCGCGCATCTGATCGCTGCGAAGGGCTCGATCGCCATCGCCGGCGTGTCGCTTACAGTTAATGAGGTCGACGACGAGGGCTTCGGCGTGCTGATCATCCCGCACACTTGGGCAGTCACGACTTTGTCTCGGCTGAAGCCTGGCGATAAGGTCAATTTGGAAGCCGACATGATGGCGCGCTACGCGGCGCGGCTGATCGAGGCGCGGAGAAATCAATCATGACGGCACAGCCGTCCCCCATATCCGAACTCAAGCGCGCCATCTCGCCGATCGCGGAGATCATCGAGGAAGCGCGCGAAGGGCGCATGTTCATTCTCGTTGACGCGGAAGACCGCGAGAACGAGGGCGACCTCATCATTCCCGCGCAATTCGCGACGCCGGCGCAGGTGAATTTCATGGCCAAGCACGGCCGTGGCTTGATCTGCTTGGCGCTGACGGCGGAGCGCACGCGGGCGCTGGGCTTGGAGCCGATGGCGCCGCGCAACCAAGCGCGGCTTGGTACGGCCTTCACGGTGTCGATCGAGGCGCGCGAAGGCATCTCAACCGGCATCTCGGCGGCAGACCGCGCGCGCACGATCGCGGTGGCCATCGATGCGAGCAAGAGCGCGGAAGACATTGTGTCGCCCGGCCACGTGTTTCCACTGATGGCGCGCGATGGCGGCGTGCTGGTGCGCGCGGGGCATACTGAAGCGAGCGTCGATATTGCGCGCCAAGCGGGGCTCAATCCGTCGGCGGTGATCTGCGAGATCATGAATGACGACGGCACGATGGCGCGCCTGCCCGAGCTGATCGCGTTCGCGCAATTCCACAATCTGAAGATCGGCGCGATTGACGATCTGATCGCCTATCGCCGTGCGCACGACCGCTACATTGAGAAGGTGCAAGAGCAGCCGTTTGAGACGCAGGTCGGTTCGGGTTTCCGCGCCGTGGTATTGCGCAATTGCCTGGACGGGATTGAGCACGTTGCGCTGGTGAAGGGCGATATCGATCCGAACAAGCCGACGCTCGTGCGGGTGCACCGGGTCGATTTCGCCGCCGACGTGATGGGCGGGTTTGGGCAGCGCGCGAACATGATCGACAAAGCGCTGTTGGAGATTGAGGCGGAAGGCGCGGGCGTGCTCGTGATTTTGCGCGATCTCGTGCCGGACGCGGTCTCGCGGCGCTTGAGCGGCGTGCCGGCCGAATTGGAAGCTGAAGACGCGCTGCGCGTGATCGGCTTGGGTTCGCAGATTCTGCATGAACTCGGCGTCGGACGCATGGTCGTGCTCGGCAACACGCCGCAGAAATTGGTTGGTTTGGAAGGCTACGGTTTGACGATCGAAGGTTGGCGCGGGTTCAAATCGTGAAGGACATCGAGAAAACTCCGACGCCGAAAGTGCCGGGCGCGCGCCTGCTCATGGTGATCTCGCCCTATTATCGTGAGATCGCCGATTACATGCAGCGCGGCGCCGAAGCGGTGGCGGAGGAAGCGGGTGCGACTTTGGATCGTGTGTTCGTGCCGGGCGCGTTCGAAGTGCCGGCCGCGATCGCGCATGCGGCGAAGACGAATTTGTACGATGGGTTTGTCGGGCTGGGCTGCGTCGTGCGCGGCGAGACCAGCCATTATGATTATGTGTGCGGCGAGAGCGCGCGCGCGCTGATGGATTTATCGGTGCAGGGCGGGTTGGCCATCGGGTACGGAATCCTCACTGTCGAAAACATCGCGCAAGCCGAAGAGCGCGCCAAGCCGGAGCGCGGCGACAAGGGCGGCGAAGCGACGAAGGCCGCGCTTGCGATGATTTTGCTGAAGCGCCGTTTCGCGGAGACGGCACGATGAAGGCCGGGGAAATCGCCGCGCGCAGTGCGGCGCGCTTGGGCGCGGTTCAGGCGCTCTACCAGATGGAAGTCTCGGGCGCTTCGACGGCGGACGTGATCGCGGACTTCGCCGCCGGTAAACTGCCGCGCGAGACGGAAGCCAGCTACACCGAGAGCGAAGGCGATCTCGATCTGTTCAAGGTGTTGGTGGAAAAGGCGGTGGATCGCCAAGCCACGTACGATCGCGCCATCGCGCGCAATCTCTCCAAGGGTTGGCGGCTTGAGCGCATCGACGCGGTGGCGCGTGCGATCCTGCGCGCGGGCGCGGCGGAATTGGAGCAGCGCAGAGATATTCCGACAGCGGTCGTGATCGACGAGTATGTCGAGATTGCGAAGGCGTTCTTCGAGGGACCTGAACCGGGTTTCATCAATGCGGCGCTTGATGCGTGCGCGCACGACTTGCGTCCTGATGGCGAGAGCGCATAAGCGGGCGCATGTCCGCCGATGAATTCGATGTGATTCGAAACCTGTTCGCGCCGCTGGCGACGCATGAAGGTGCGCGCGGCTTGCGCGACGACGCCGCGGTGCTGCCGAGTTTCGGCAAGATGGTCGTCACCACCGATACGATCGTCGAGGGCGTGCATTTTCTCCGCGCTGATCCGATTGACACAGTCGCCATGAAGGCGCTGCGCGTGAATGTTTCTGATCTTGTCGGCAAGGGCGCAAAGCCGGTCGCGGCGCTGCTCAATTTGACGTGGCCGAAAGATCGGCCTTCGGACGAGATCGCTCAGTTCGCGGCGGCGCTCGGGCGAGACCTCAACGGCTTCGGCATGAGCCTGCTGGGCGGCGATACGACATCAACGCCAGGGCCGCTGACGATCACGATCACCGCGTTTGGCGAGCCGCTGGGCGTGCGCACCCCCTCGCGCGCGGACGCCAAGGTGGGCGACGATGTGTGGCTGGTAGGCGGCGAGATCGGGTCGGCTTGGCTGGGCCTACAGGTGCGCACTGGCGCCATTCCGCTCACGGAGATTCAGCGCGAGCGGGATGAAGTGGAAGCCGAGCGCAACAATCGCGCATTCGCCGGACAGATGCCGCACTATTTGACTTTGCCGGGTCAAGAGTTCGATGCGGAAATGGCGTGGCTGATGTCGACCTATCTCGCGCCATTTGTGCGTTTGGAGTGTGCGTCGATCGTGGCGCGGTTCGCGGGCGCGTCGATGGATGTCTCGGACGGCTTGGTCGCCGACGCGGCGAAACTCGCCGCGGCGTCGGGAGTCGCGCTGCGGCTTGAGGCGAACGAGATTCCGTTCTCGATCCCGGCGCAACGCTGGGCGCAAGCGGGCGGTGATTTTCGCAAGCTCGTGACAGGCGGCGACGATTACGTCGTGCTGTTCACAGCCTCGCCAGAGGCGCGCACGGCGCTGCTGGCCTGCGATCCGGACAAGTCGCTGCGGCTCTCACGGATCGGGCGCGTGGAGGCGGGCGCCGGTGTGGCGCTGGTGGATTGGAATGGAAACACCATTCCCATTCCGGATCCGGGATATGCGCACCGGCTGGGACGCTAACGCGTCGATAACCGAACCGCGCCAAACTCGCGCGGATGAAGGCCAACATGTTCGCCCGGGCCATTGCCGCCGCGATGATTGCGTCCACGCTCCTGGCGGGGCTGGCCAGCGCGGCGGGCTCACCGGCCAAGGACAAGGCTAAGGCAGAAGAGGGCGAGGGCGAGCAACTCTCTTCGCGCTCCATGGACGCCCCCTATCTGGCCGTGCCGGTGGTGCGCGACGGGGTGTTGATCAATTACTTGTTCGTCTCGATCCGCGTCGAGATCTCTCCCAGCGTCGATCTGTGGCAGACGCGCGAGAAGGCGCACTTTCTGCGTGATGCGCTGGTGCGGGCGAGCCACGCCAACAATCTGGCCGATCCGGAGAACAACAACGCGCTCGACGAGGCCCGCGCGATTCAGGTGTATCGGGCGGCCGCAGTCCAGGCGCTCGGCGCGCAGGCGGTCGCCGGAGTCTCGATCGTGCAGACCTATTCCAGCCAGGGCTCCGGCATTTAAGGGCGCCGCGTCCCAGTGGCGCCAGCGCCGCGGTTCGCCTATCTAGACCCCTCAGATTCAGAGGACTTCCAGATATGCGCGCCGACATCGTCGCTTTGGCCGATCAAATCGAAACCGCCGTAGGCTTGCTCCGGAGGCGTCTTTGACTGGGAACCCTCCCAAGTCAGACTCGATGAGCTGAACGCGCTGTCAGAGCGCCCCGATTTCTGGAACGATCCGGAAAAAGCGCAGAAGCTGATGCGCGAGCGCAATAAGCTTGAAGCGGCAATGGGCGCGATCACCTCGCTGGAGCGCGATCTGAAGGATTCGCTCGAACTCGCGGAGATGGCCGAGGCCGAAGGCGATGATTCCTTGGTGGACGAGGCGCACGCGACCCTAAAGCAGGTGCAGGCGCGCGCCGCGAAGGCCGAGCTCGAAGCGCTGCTCTCCGGCGAGGCCGACGGCAACGACGCCTATATCGAAATCAATTCGGGCGCCGGGGGCACCGAGAGCCAGGATTGGGCTTCGATGTTGCTGCGCATGTATATGCGATGGGCGAACGCGCGCGGCTACAAGGTCGAGCTGCTCGAAGAGCAGGATGGCGACACCGCCGGCATCAAGTCGGCCACGATTCTGGTGCAGGGCGAGAACGCCTATGGCTGGCTGAAGACGGAGGCTGGCGTCCATCGCCTCGTGCGCATTAGCCCCTACGATTCCAATGCGCGCCGCCACACCTCGTTCGCAAGCGCCTGGGTGTATCCGAAGATCGACGACTCGATCGAAGTGGAAATTCTCGACAAGGATGTGCGCACGGACACCTACCGCGCATCCGGCGCGGGCGGTCAGCACATCAACAAGACGGACTCGGCGGTGCGGCTGACGCACATTCCGACCGGCATCGTCGTCGCGTGCCAAGCCGAGCGCTCGCAACACAAGAACCGCGCCGCGGCGTGGGACATGTTGCGTGCGCGCCTGTACGAGGCGGAATTGCAGAAGCGCGAAGCGGCGGCGCAGCAACTGGCCGACAGCAAGACGGAAATCGGCTGGGGCCGGCAAATTCGCTCTTACGTGCTGCAGCCGTATCAGATGGTCAAAGATTTGCGCACCGGGGTCGAAACCTCCGACACCCAAGGCGTGCTCGATGGCGATCTCGATCAGTTCATGGCGGCGTCGCTGGCTGCGCGCGTGAGCGGCGGCGGCGACAAGGTGGTCGAGGACATCGACTAAGCGGCGTTCCGAGACAGAAAAAGGCCCGGCTCTTGGCCGGGCCTTTTGAGTTTGTATTCCAACCCAAAATCAAACTAGCTGGACGCGCCCGTCACGATGACGCCCGACACCATGCGGTCGTCGCTGGCGGGCTCGCCGAATACGGAGCCGCCGAAGCCGGTGCTGGAAGCCGCCGGGCGATCCGCGATCTGCGGCGACGCCGGTGCGCCCGGACCAGATTGCGAAAGCGGATCTTGCAGATAGCGGCACTGGCCTTCGAACACCGCGCCCATCTCGACGGACAGCGATTGGTGGACAATATCGCCCAGGACATGCGCATTGCGGGCCAGCATGACCTTGCGCGCACGCACCGAGCCTTCGACGCGGCCGTGCACGGTGACGCTCTCCGACACAACGTCACCCTTGACCATGCCGGTGTCGCCGACTGTCAGGGAGCCGCCGCGGACATTGCCCTCAATCTCGCCGTCGATCTGAAGCTCGGCGCCATCGGCTTCGATGGTGCCCGTGATCTTCACGCCGTTGGCGATAATCGATGCGATGCCGGCGCGGCCGACAGGTTGTCTACGTTGCTGCACAGGATCAGGAAGCGCCGGCACATTCGACTCCGTAGGCCTACCCTTGTTCGTGAACATGCCGTCCTGCCCTCAGAAAGTTGATCGGATCCACCGGACGGCCCCGGAACCACACTTCATAGTGCAAGTGGGTGGCCGTACTGCGCCCCGTGCTGCCCATCGACCCAACGCGTTGGCCAATGGCAACGCGCTCGCCACGCTGGACTTGGATATCGCGCAAGTGTGCGTACCGAGTCTTAAAGCCGTGGCCGTGGTCGATCTCGACCGTATAGCCATAACCGGAGCGCGTGCCAGCGAACACAACAGTTCCCGGCGAGGTGGCGACCACCGGTGCGCGCTCGAATGCCGCCATATCCAGGCCCGCGTGGAAGGTCGGGCGACCGGTGAACGGGTCGATGCGCTGGCCGTAGCCTGAGGTTTCGCGGGAATCCACCGCCACCGGCACGGCCAGCGGGGTCGAGTTCGCGATGTCCGCCAGACGGCGGGACTCGGTGACGCGGGCGGCCACTTGGGTGACGCGCTCGGCGAAAGCTGGGTTCAGACCGCTGTCGCGCAGATAGGCGACGAAATCTTGCGGCACGAGCGGGCCGCCGACCTCAGCGCCGGCTTCCGGGCCGGTCAGCGACGCCATCGACACGCCGGTCATGCGCAGCACGCCGCGGACATGCTCGGAGCGCTCAACGACTTGGTCTTCCAGTTCGGACAGCGTGCGCTCTTGCTCGACCTCGAGATTCTCAGCGCGCGCGCGGAAACCGACGGTGGTAACCTGATAAGGCTCGGAGGTGATGGCGCGCGATTGGCGCGGCTCGGCCTCGTCGATCGAGGCGGCCATGATGATGCGGGCGCCGTCGCGCTCGATCGGGCGGGTGGCCGCCAATTGGATGCTGTCGCCGCCGGCATACTCAAGCAACGAGCGGAGGACTTCGTGGCGGCTCTCGAAATCGGCCGTGGCGCGGTCGAACTGCCGGGTGCGCTCTTCCAGAAGGGCCTGCGAGGCGGCGGCTTGCGCGCGGGACTCGTTCAGCCAGCGGTCGTACTTGGCGCGCTCGCGCTCGACCTCGGAATTGCTGGCGCTTTGCTGGGCGCCGTCGAGCACGGTGTTGGCGGTCGCATAGACGCACCAGCCGGCGAGGCTCACGGCGCCTAGCGCCAGCAGAGCCTGCTTGCTCGGAGAAAGAGAGACATAACGGACAGACCCGCCGCTGCGGTGATAAATCTGTCGCTCAGGGAAGACGCGATCGAAGAACGCTCTCGCGCGCGATCCAAATTGGCTCATGGTCCGCCACCGCCCATTTACCGAGACAAAGTTTACGTTAGCCCCACCAAGTTTTGACTGAACCCGAAACCCTCTTGAAATGCAACAGCCCCAAGGTGGGGTTTACTGGAATTTCAGGGTGTTTAACGCGGAGGCTTCCAAATCCGCGCCAATTCACGGTTAACGACGCAAAACTTAGGCAAAAGTGTCAGCCTGCCTTAACTTCTTTCAACACGTCTTCCACATGTCCCGGCACTTTCACCTTCCGCCAGATGCGGGCGATCTTGCCCTTTGAATCGATCAGGAAGGTCGCCCGCTCGACGCCCATATAGGTGCGGCCGTAGAGGGTCTTCTCCCCCCAGACCCCATAGGCCTCGGTCACCGCGCCATCGGCGTCGGACGCCAGGGTGATGTTCAGCCCATGTTTGGCCGCGAACTTGTCATGCTTGGCTACTGAATCACGGGATACACCCACGATCTCTGTCTTCGCGGCTGCGAAAGCCTTCGCCTTTTCAGTGAAGTTTAGTGCTTCTTGGGTACAACCCGGTGTGTCGTCTTTCGGATAGAAATAGAGGACGACGCGCTTACCTTTGAGGTTCGCCAAGCTGACACGCCCGCCCCCGGCCGTCGGCATGTCAAACGGGGGCGCAGGGTCGCCGGGTTTGAGTTCCTTCGCCATCGCAGGTCTCCGAGCGTCGTGCTCCGCCGTTGCGCACTGCAACGGTGATGGAAACGTGCTTTGCGTCAAATCGGAAGTCCGCGCTAGACAGGGCCGAGGGGCGTCGGAGATGTGGCGATGATACGCCGCTCGACGCTGATTGCGGTCGAGATTTTGCTCGGACTGGTCGCGGCGCTCGCGATCGGCGTCGGCGTCGCTTGGTGGCGGCTGTCGCAGGGGCCGATTGATCTCAGCTTCATTCGGAATCAGGTTCAGTCCGAACTGAGCGCGGCGCGTTCGGGTCGGCCCGTTGGGCTGGAGCGGGCCGAACTGGCCTGGAGCCCACGTGGGGCGCTGGAAATCCGGGCTGTCGGCATCAGTATTGAGGACGGACGCGGCGGCGTGCTGTCGCGCTCGGACGAAGCGCGGATCGAATTGGCGGTGCTGCCGCTGCTGATCGGGCGCGTGCAATTGGTGCGCGCCGATTTTGACGGCGGTGAATTGAGCGTCGCGCGCAAGCTTAACGGCGCCGTGCACATCGCCTTTGGCCCGGAAGGCACCCCGGCCGACATCATCATTCCTCCCCCGCCGGTCGGCGAGACGTTGGAAGAGCGCGTCGCGCGCATGCTCGATGGTTTGGAGGCGACGTTCCGCCCGGTTGGCGCCGGCGGCGGTCTGCGGGGGTTGTCCGTGCACAACGCCAACCTGGTCGTGGTCGACGATGCGGGCGGCGGACGCTGGACGGCGGAAGACGCCAATCTCGAACTCGCCCGGCGCGGGCGCACGCTCGAACTGAGCGCCGAGGCGCGGCTTGAAGGCGCGCAAGGCGCGGCGCCGGCGAATTTCCGCATCACCACCGATACGCGCTTCCAAAGCGCAGTGGTCGAGTTTGGCGCGGACAATGTGTATCCGCGAGCGGTGTTTTCGGAAGCCGCGCTTGGTCCGTTCGCCGGACTCAACGCGCCGCTGACGACGCAAATTTCGATCGGCCTAGATCGCGAAGCGGGTGTGAACCGTTTTGAGGGTGAGGCCACGATTGGTCGCGGCCAGGCCGACATGGCGGGCGGGCGTTTCGATCTGGCCGGCGGCTCGCTGCGCGGCCGCTACGACATCGAAACCGACGAATTGATCATTGACCAATTGGCGTTGAACGGCGCGCGCACGCGCGTGGGCGGCGAAATCCGTTTGCGCGATGTTTCTGCGATATTCCGCGCCGCGCCGAACGAGCAAGCGCCGTTCAACGTGTCGCTGCCGTCGCTCACCTTGGACGTGCCTGGCACGTTCGAGCAGCCGATCGCGTTCCGCAATGTGCAAGCTCAAGGCGCGATTTCGGGCGCGGAGCGGTCGATCAGCTTTACGCGCATGCACGCCGAGACTGGCGAGGCGGTGATTGACGGCACGGGCCGGGTGTACTGGGCCGAGGCCGGCGAAGGCGAAAATCGCCGCGTGCGGCCGGGTATTGAATTGCAGGCCAGTGTGGCGGGCGCGCTCGATGCGCGCGTGGTCACCCAGGTGTGGCCGATGGGGCTCGGCGAAGGCGCGCGTTCATGGCTGTCGCGCTCAGTCGTGCGCGGGCGCGTCACGGACACGGTCGCGCGGCTGGACATTCGCCCGGCCGATTTTGCGGCCGAGTCATTCCGTAACGAAGCCGTCGATGTCCGCTTCAATATCGCGGACGCCGAATTGCGTTTCCTTTCGACGATGTCGGCGGTGACCAATGCGCGTGGCTCGGGCGTGCTGCGCGGCAATCGCTTCGACATGCAGGTGCCTGAAGCGCGCATCAACGGCTTGGTCGTCACCAATGGCGTCGTCGAGATTCCGCAATTCAAGCCGAAGGGCGCGTTGGCGACGATTTCGGCGCGGGCGGACGGCGACGCGCGTCGCGTGCTCGAAATTCTGAATCAGGAGCCGTTGTCGTTAGGTGATCGACTGCCGATCGATCCGGCAAGCGCGAGCGGGCGCGCGATCGTCAATGTCCGGCTGCAGCGGCCAATGCTGAGTGAAGTGCCGTTCGAGCAATGGCGCTTCAGCGTCGACGGTCAGATCCGCGATTTCGCGGGAAACATGACCACGCGGCGCATGGCGGTGAGCCAGGGGCAGCTGCAGGTGCGCGGCGATCAGCGCGCGATCACGGTGAGCGGACCGATCCGGGCGGGTTCATCGCAGATCGAGAACGTGCGTTGGACGGAGTATTTGAACCGCCAGGGGCGCGCCTCTTCTGAGTATCAGATTTCCGGCGCCTTTGATGCGAACGATCTGGAGCGTCTGGGTTATCCGGTGGCGCAATATGCGCAAGGGCGGGTCGGCGTCACGGTGACGGGCGAGGGCCGCGGCTTCGATGTGAACCAGGCGCAAATCGAGCTCAATCTGACCCAAGCCGCCGTGGAATCGCCGTGGCGGTTCTGGACCAAACGCGCGGGCCAAACCGCGTCCGCCCGCTTCGTTGTTGTGCGTCAAAGTGATGGCGGACTGGCGTTCAACGAACTCGACGCGCGGGGCGCGGGCTTGTTGGCGCAAGGGCGCATACGGCTGACGCGTGACAATCAAATCGCCGAAGTCGATCTGGCGCGTCTGGCGATCGAGGGCCGCTCCGACGCGCGGATCAACATGGTGCGCGCCCAGGACGGCGGTCTCGATGTGAGTGTTCGCGGCGCGCTGTTTGACGCGGCGCCCTTCATGGACGGCGACACGCCGGATCAGCCGCGCGCGCAGGCGGCGTCGAATGGCGCGGCAGCGGCGCCAGCGCCGGCGCCGGTGCGTGCGAGCATCATTGTGGACCGCCTGAAGATGCGGGGCGACGCGACGCTCAGCAACGCACGGGTCAATCTTGCGACGCATCATGGCGCCTTGGCGATGTTGACGGCGGAGGGCCGCACGCCAGGCAATCGGGCATTCTCGCTGGGGCTCGGACCGCGCCCCGGCGAACCGCAGGGGCGCATTCGCTTGCGCTCGGATGATGCGGGCTTCGCGGTCGCGGCGCTCACGGGCGCGGACAACATTGTCGGCGGTACGGCTTCGGCGGATGGCGATTGGCGCATTGGGCCGCCGAGCCAGGCGCGCTTCAACGTGGCGCTGCGCGACTTCCAGGTCGTGCGCTTGCCGGCCATGGCGCGTTTGCTGTCGTCGGCGGGGTCTCTGACGGGGCTGGTCGATACGTTGAATGGCGACGGCATCGGCTTTACGGCGCTCGACGCGCAGATGGTTTACGCGAACGATCGCCTCACCTTCACCGAGGGCCGCATGGCCGGGCCTTCGCTTGGGCTGACGGGTTCGGGTTCGTACAATCTCGACCGCGATGATCTCGATATCGATGGCGTGGTTGCGCCGTCGCCGGTGCTGAATTTGTCGATGCTGGGCGAGATTCCGGTGATCGGCGATTTGCTGGTCTCGCGCCGTGGCGAGGGCGTGTTCGGCATGACCTATTCGATCAATGGCCCCGCCGCGCAGCCGCGTGTCGGCGTCAACCCCGTTTCAGCGCTGACGCCTGGCATCTTGCGCCGCATCTTCGAGCCGGCGGCGCCGCGCGATGCCGGCGGCGCACATTCGTTTCAGCCCGATCCGCCGCCGGAAGGCAGCGCGCCGCCGGAAGCGCTTGCGCCTGCCCCTGAAACGACAGCGCCGGCCGCGCAGAACACGCAGCCGGCGCCAACGAGCGAGACGGCGTCGTTGCCGTAATCAGCCCACGCGCAGGAGCGCGTGCTTTTTCTTGCCGAGCGAGAGCTTGATCGCGCCATCGACAAGGTCGGCGGCGGTGAGCGTGGCTGTGTCATCCGCAACGATCTGATCGTTCACGCGCAAAGCGCCGGCCGCGATGTGGCGCTTGGCTTCGCCGTTGGAGGCGACGAGTTCGGCGCGCTGGAAAGCCGCGCCGATCCGCATGCCTTGCGCCAGTTCGTCATTGGTGACGTGGAACGTCGGCAAATTCTCCGAAGTGACGCCTTTTACGAACGTGTCGTGCGCGGCTTGCTCGGCCTTCAGCGCCTCCTCGCGGCCGTGCAGCAGCGCGGTGGCTTCGGTGGCGAGTACTTTTTTCGCGTCGTTGATCTCGGCGCCTTGCAGCGCTTCGAGACGCGCGATTTCGTCGAGCGGCAGGTCGGTGAAAATCTTGAGGAAACGCCCCACGTCGGCGTCTTCGCTGTTGCGCCAGAATTGCCAATATTCGTAGGGGCTCACCATGTCGGCGTTGAGCCAGACAGCGCCTTGCGCGGTCTTGCCCATCTTTGCGCCGCTCGCGGTGGTGATGAGCGGCTGGGTCAGGCCGAAGAGTTCGAAGCCTTCCATGCGGCGCCCCAATTCGACGCCGTTGATGATGTTGCCCCATTGATCGGAGCCGCCCATTTGCAGCTCGCAATTGTAGCGCTTCTTCAGCTCCACGAAATCGTAGGCTTGCAGGATCATGTAATTGAACTCGATGAAGCTCATCGGCTGCTCGCGCTCAAGCCGGAGCTTCACGCTATCCATCGAGAGCATGCGGTTGACGCTCATGTGGCGGCCGACTGTGCGCAGGAAGTCGAGGTAATTGAGCGGCATCAGCCATTCGGAATTATCGACCAGGATGGCGTCGGACTTGCCGCTGCCGAAGCTCAGAAATTTCTGAAACGTGCCGCGGATCGAATTGGTGTTTTTGACGATCTGCTCTTCGGAGAGCATCTGGCGCATCTCGTCCTTGCCGGACGGATCGCCGACGCGCGTGGTGCCGCCGCCGAGCAGAACGATGGGCTTGCCGCCGGCTTGTTGGAGCCGACGCAGGTACATGATCTGGGTGAGGTTGCCGACGTGCAGCGAGGGCGCCGTCATGTCGAAACCGATATAGCCGGTCACGCCGCGCGCGGCGGCCTTATCGAGCCCCTCAAGGTCCGTGCATTGGTGAAACTGCCCGCGCGCGGTGACGCTGCGCAGGAAGTCGGATTTCAGATTGGTATGGTCGGCGGTCACGAGATGGGCTCCTGGAGATGTATTGGAGGCCGGGACCGTCTCTTGTCGAGGGCACGTACCGGCCATTTTGGGCGGACGTGCTGGGGCGCGCCGCTCGCTTAAGGCTGCGAGCGGTAATAAAGCTGGGTGAAGGTCGGGCGGCGCGACATGGGGCGGCTTGCTAACGGTGCGGGCAGGCGGTCGTCAAGCGGACGCTCTCTCTGAAAGATTTTCGCGATTGTTAAGGCTCGTTGGTACAGGAAGAGGGCGATGCGATTGGCTCTGACGCCTCATCCTGATTTCCCAAGCGACGCCATTACGGCGATCGAGGTAGAGATCGTGCGCGCAGGGCCGGAGCGGCTTGAATTGGTTTATCTCGTGCGGGGCGATGTGGAGCACCTGCTCGTGCCGGCGCCGGCCGATGCGGAGCGCACGGATGGGCTATGGGCGTCCACTTGCTTTGAATTGTTCGCGAAGGCCGCAGGCGGCGAGGCGTATTGCGAGTTCAATTTCGCGCCGTCGTCGCAATGGGCCGCCTACGCGTTCGATGGCTATCGCGCAGGGATGCGTGAATTGGCGTTAGAGACGCCAGAGATTGAGGTGGCGGCGACGGACGATGTGTTTGAAGTGCGCGTTGCCGTCGAGGCGTCGGTGTTGCGCGCGGGCGCGCACCTAGCGCTGACGGCGGTGATTGAAGAAACAAGCGGCGCGAAATCCTACTGGTCTGTGCGGCACGCGGCCGGCAAACCTGACTTTCATCACGCCGAGAGCTTTGCGGTGGAGCTTCTATGAAATTTGGCATCGATCGTTTGCTGGAAGATGCGAGCTTGCGCGCGCCGCTGGCGGGTAAGCGCGTCGCGCTGGTGGCGCATCCGGCTTCGGTGACGCGCGGCCTCACGCACTCGCTCGATGCGTTGGCCGCATTGAGCGACATTCGCATCACCGCCGCGTTCGGGCCGCAGCATGGCATGCGCGGCGAGAAGCAGGACAATATGGTCGAGAGCGCGGATTATACCGATCCGCGCCACGGCGTGCCGGTGTTCTCGCTCTATGGCGACGTGCGCCGCCCCACCGGCCAGATGATGTCGACGTTCGACGTCGTGCTGGTCGATCTGCAAGACCTCGGCTGCCGCATCTACACGTTCATCACCACGCTGCTCTACATGCTCGAAGCCGCGGCCGAGCACGGCAAGGAAGTGTGGGTGCTGGATCGGCCGAACCCGGCGGGGCGGCCGATCGAAGGGCTCACCCTGCGTGCGGGCTGGGAAAGCTTTGTCGGTGCTGGGCCAATGCCGATGCGCCATGGCCTGACGCTCGGCGAATTGGGCTTTTGGTTCATCGAACATTTCAAACTCAATGTGCCGTATCGCGTGATCGAGATGGAGGGCTACAAGCCTGACGCGGCGCCCGGCTTTGGTTGGCCGCTTGGCGAGCGCACCTGGGTAAACCCCTCGCCGAACGCGCCGAACCTTTGGATGGCGCGCGCCTATGCCGGCACGGTGATGCTGGAAGGCGCCACACTTTCAGAAGGCCGTGGCACAACGCGGCCGCTGGAAATTTTTGGCGCGCCGGATATCGATGGCCGCTTAGTGATCGAAGAGATGCGCAAGCTCGCGCCGGATTGGTTGAAGGGTTGCGTGCTGCGCGAATGCTTCTTTGAGCCGACCTTCCACAAGCATGTGAAGCAGCTTTGCAGCGGCGTGCAGATCCACACTGAAGATCCCGCGCACTACGATCACGACGCGTTCAAACCCTGGCGGGTGCAGGCGCTGGCGTTCAAGGCGATCCGCAAGCTCTATCCGAGCTACGATCTCTGGCGCGATTTTCCGTATGAATATGCGTTCGGCAAATTGCCGATCGACGTGATCAATGGTTCGCCGCTGTTGCGTGAATGGGTGGACGATTCAAACGCCACGCCCGCTGATCTCGACGCGCTCACGCTGCCCGACGAGCAATCCTGGGCGGCGGAGCGCGCGAAGCATCTGCTCTATTAGAACCAGCCCTTCTTCTTTTTCTTTTCGGGCTCTGGCGCTGGCGCGGGCGGCGGGGGTGCCGCAGCGCGCTGGGGCTCGGGGGCGCGGGCGGCTTGCGGGGCCGGTTGTGGCGCGGGTTTAGCCTGCGGCGCGGCTTGAGCCTGTGGCGCTTGTGCTGTCTTTGCTTGCGGCGCGACTTGGCGCTGCTGGTGCGCGGGCGCTGGGCCCAATTTGTCTGCAAACCACATAGACGATCCCCTCTCGTTGTGGGGGCGCATCATGCGCAGTGATTCGCCGGACGCAAGGGGCTAGCGCGGTGGGTGCGGTTGACTGGGCCGGGTGTACGTGGCCCCTTGGCGCGGGGGCAGGTAATGTTTGGACTTCGGGTGCTTATCGGACTGGCGGTCACGGCGCTGCTTGCGACTGGTCTGTGGAGCGTTGTCCAACAAGTCGGCGCATCTTCCGAGCTGATTGCGGGCGACGCGCCGGGCATCAGCGAGCCGGACAGACGCGCACTCGCCGCTCCCATTGAAGACGTGCTGGCGGGCCGCGACGCGGCGCTGCTCGGCAAGTTAGTTGGAGAACTCGACCGAAACCAAGCACAGGAACAAATTGACCTTATTCAGGCGATGATGCCGGCCGCCTCGCCGGAAAGCTCGCGCCTGACCACTTGGCGCGTGACGCGCGGCACGAATGGCCAAGCCTTGTACGGGACGTTTGAGTACGAGTTTCCGGATCACATTATGGTCGCGGAAACAACGCTCGCACGTACGAGCGATAGCGATCCATGGTTGGTGTCGGGCTTCTATTTCAATTTCTTTGAACGCAGTGCATTGCCGCCCCCGGGAATATCGCTCGAAGACAGAGCGCTTGGCTTCTACGCGTTCATTGCCGCACTCGCTGCGATCCCGGTATTCATTCTCATCACGTTCTGGGCGGCATTGCTTTGGCCGCGGGTGCGGCGGCGTTGGCTTTGGAGCGTGGCGGTGTTGATTGGCGTGGGAACCTTTGCCGTCAACGCCACAACCGGCGCAGCCAGCTTCAACATCTTCTCGTTTCTACTGTTTGGTGCGGCAGCCACATGGTCAGGCTCGATGCTCGATAGCTGGGTGTTGAGCATCGCGGCGCCAGCTGGCGCCATCGCATTCTGGCTGGTGCACTTCCTGGCGCCGCCGAGAGCGCCCATCGACGACGCCGCGGCGGCGTCGTCGCCTTAGCGCGGTGCGCGTTTGGCGAGGATGCGCTGGAGCGTGCGGCGGTGCATGTTGAGGCGGCGCGCCGTCTCGGACACGTTGTGGCCGCACAGCTCATAGACGCGCTGGATGTGCTCCCAGCGGATGCGGTCGGCCGACATCGGGTTTTCCGGCGGCTCGGGACGGTCGTCCGGGGCGGCCAAAAGCGCTTTGACGATGTCTTCGGGATCGGCGGGCTTGGCGAGATAATCGATCGCGCCGGCTTTCACGGCGGCGACGGCGGTGGCGATGGCGCCATAGCCGGTGAGGATCACGACGCGGCAGTCGGCGCGGTGGCGAGACAGCGCCTCGACGACCGAAAGCCCTGAGCCGTCTTCGAGGCGCAGATCGAGCACGGCGTAGGCCGGCGGCGATTTCGCCGCGACGTCGCTGGCCTCGGCGACGGTGGCGACGGCGTTGACCTCAAAACCGCGCTGTTCAAGCGCGCGCGCCAGACGCGTGCGGAAGGCGGCGTCGTCATCGAGGATCAAAAGCGTCTTTTCCCCTTCGAGGGGTGCAGCCAAGGTCATGAGGGTTCCAGCTCCGATGTGGCTGTATTTAGAGCATTTCGCGCAAGATCAAAGCGCTGGCGCCTCAAGAGATGCACGTGGCCATACCGCCTTAACCACGGCGCCTTGCTGAGGGGGCCTCAGATTGCGCACTTCGAGCTTGGCGCCGGTGCGTTCCAGCAGCGTTTTCGAGATGAAGAAGCCGAGGCCCAGGCCGCCGGCCATGCCTTCATGGTCGCGCTCGGTCAGGTAGGGTTCGCCGATGCGGCCGAGGATCGCAGGCGAGAAACCCGGGCCGTCGTCGCGGATGATGATCTCGATGTGGTCGGCGTCCCAGTGCGCTTCGATGTCGACGCGGGCCCTCGCGAAACCGACGGAATTCTCGATGAAACCGCCAAGCGCATGCACGATCTCAGGCATGCGGCGCACGTCGATGGGGCCGTCCCCTTCCGTGCTGATCACGATCTCGGCGCCCAAGCCTTCGTGCGGAGAGGCGGCTTCCTCAAGTAGAGCGCGCATGGGCGCCCGCTGGATCATAACATCACCTTGTTCGCGGTTGGCCGAGAGCTGCGCGAGAATGGCGCGGCAGCGCTCACTCTGAGTGATGAGCAACTGAAAGTCCTCGGCCCGCGGATCGTCAGGCGGCACTTCGCGCGCCAATTCCTTGGCGACGAGGTGGATGGTGGCCAGCGGCGTGCCCAATTCATGCGCGGCGGCGGCGGCGAGCCCGCCGAGCGCGGAAAGCGTTTGTTCACGCGCCAACACGGCTTGAACCGCGGCCAGGGCGATGTTGAGACGTTCCTCTTCCGCGGCCACGCGCCAAGCGTACACGCTGGTGAAGCCCAGGCCGACCAATACGGCCGCTGCAATGCCCATCTGGTAGAGCGCGGGCAATTCAAACACTTCACCATTGGGCCAAGGCAGCGGCAGCCGCCACACCGCGATGGCGCCAACGCAGGCGAAAGAGAGCGCCGCAAGCATCGCGGTCAGTGAGGGGCGCAGGATCGTCGCGGAGACAGCGACGGGGGCCACGAACAAAAACACGAACGGGTTTTGCAGGCCGCCGGTGAGGGCAAGCAGGACCGCGAGCTGCACAGCGTCATAGCCAAGCTGCGCGGCGGCTTCCCATTCGAGCGCGAGCTCTTGCGAACGTCGCGCCGCGATCAAGCCAAGATTGAGCACAACCGAGATGCCGATGGCGGTGAGGGCCCAGCCAAGTGGGAAGTCGACCTCTAACCCGTAACGCACGAACAGCACCGCGCCGGTTTGGCCAACGATGGCGAGCCAACGCAGCAGGATCAGCGTCCGCACGCGAACCCGGCTGGTGGCGGTCCAGAAGCTGGGAACGGGGGCTGGGGCGGGCCGAGTCTCGGAAAGCGTCATGGCTCTGCATGCGCCGGAAAACCCCGCGCCGCCAAGGGTGAGGCGTAAGACCGCAGCTTATTCGCTATTGAGTCTGCGAAGCAGTCGCAATAAAGCCAACCTCGGCCGAGCACAGGGAGAGGTTTATGCGGATTATGTGGGGGAGCTCGGCGCTCGCTTTGGTTTTGGCGGCAGCTGGCGCGGCAAGTGCTCAGGAGGCTGAGCCGCGTCAGTACGCGGAGGCCGATATCACCGTGACGGCTACACGCCGTCCGGCGGATACGTTCGAGGTGCCGAATGTGGTGTCGGTGATCGACGCTGAAGAGATCGAAGAGAACCTCGTCGCCGACATCAAGGACCTGATCCGCTTCGAGCCAGGGGTCTCGGTGCCAACCTCGCCGTCGCGCTTTAGCGCCGCGCTCAGCGGCACGGGCCGCGATGGCAATTCAGGTTTCGTGATCCGTGGCATGGGCGGCAATCGCGTGCTCCTCCAAGTGGACGGCGTGCGCGTGCCGGAGGGATTCAGCTTCGGGCCAAACGCGTTCGGACGCGGCGACTACGTCGATCTCGATCTGCTGCAATCGGCGGAGATCGTGCGCGGTCCAGGTTCGGCGCTTTATGGCAGCGATGGCTTGGCGGGCGTGGTGAGTTTCATCACGCGCGATCCGAACGACTTCTTGGCCGACGACGAGCGCTTTGGCGCCCGCGTTCGTGTCTCATACGCCAGCGTCGATGAGAGCTGGGCTGAGAACCTCACCGTCGCTGGTCGATTGAACGATCAATGGTCGGCTTTGCTCGCCTACACGCGTCGCGATGGGCATGAGCAGGAGAATCAGGGCGTCAACGACACTTCGACCTCCGCGCGGACCGTGCCGAACCCGCAGGATATCGCGTCGAACGCCGTGCTTGGCCGCCTCGTGTTTCAGCCAAACGATGCGCACCGCTTTCGCCTGACTGCCGATTACGGCGACCGCTTCATCGACACGGTGGCGCTCTCAGGTTTGAGCAGCACAGTCATCGGGCTCAGTGGCGAGGATGAGAGTGAGCGTTCGCGCGTGGCGCTTGATTATACGTTCGAGAATGCTGGCGGCTTTATCGACAGCGCGTTTGTGTCGATCTACGCGCAGGACAGTTGGCTGCGCCAATACACTTACGAAGATCGCAATCCCGCGGCCGATCGCACGCGCGAGACCACCTACGACAACGATACGATCGGTCTGACTTTGCAGACCGAAAGCCTGTTCGAAGGCGACGTGCAACATCGCTTTGTGTACGGCCTCGACTATTCCGAGACGACGCAAGGCGCGATCCGCGACGGCACAGTGCCAACGCCGCCCGCGACCTTCCCCGAACGGCCATTCCCGGAGACGGAATATGAACGCCTTGGCGTCTTCGTCGTCGATGAAATCGCGTTGCTCGATGGCGCGCTCCTGCTGTTCCCTTCCGTACGCTATGATGAGTACGAGCTGCGCGCGCAGGCGGATGCGCTCTATCTGGGTGATCTCTCCGGGCAGAGCGATTCACATGTGTCGCCGAAATTCGGCATTGTCGCTTGGCCGACTGACAGCTTTGGCGTGTTCGCCAATTACGCCACGGGCTTCAAAGCGCCAGCGCCGAGTGAGGTGAACAATTATTTCGAGAACCTGACGCTCGGCGCGTTTGGGCAGGCTTACACGTCGATTCCGAACCCGGATTTGACGCCTGAAACCAGCGAGGGTTTCGAGATTGGCGTGCGTGGCCGCAATTGGCGCGCGCTCGGCGCCGGTTGGGATTGGAGCGCCTCGGCGTTCGCGACTTTCTACGAGGATTTTATCTCGCAGCAGATCGTGTCCGGCAGCGGCAGCGCGGCCGATCCGTTCGTCTATCAATACGTCAATCTCAATGAAGTCGAGATCACCGGCGCGGAGGCGCGCGTGACGGCGACATGGGAACAAGGGATATCGCTGAATGTCTCGGCGTCTTACGCCGATGGTGAGCAGACAACGCCCGCGGGCGTGGGGCCGCTCGAGACGATTGATCCGCTGAAGCTGGTGCTCGGACTTGGTTACGATCATGAGAGCGGCGTGTGGGGCGGCCAAGCGATCGTCACGTATGCCGCGCGCAAGGATGATGAAGATGTCGCCGCGCCGCTCACCGCCTTCCGTCCAGACGCATTCACGATCCTTGATTTGACCGCGTATTGGAACGTCACCGACGCCGCCACGCTGCGCGCCGGCATCTTCAATGCGACCGATGAAACCTATTGGTGGTGGAGCGACGCACGCGGTTTGAGCGCCTCGTCCACCGTTCTCGACGCCTACACGCAACCGGGCCGCAATTACTCGGTTTCGCTTTCATATCGCTTCTGAGGGAGGATCGGATGAATATGCATTTCACGCGTCGTGCGTCCGTGCTGGCTTTAGCCGGCATGGGCGTCGCGGCGGCGACGCCCACCGCGTTCGCGCAATCGCGCGGCAGCGGGGTTGAGCGCGACCGCCAATCGATTTTGGCGATGGCGGGCGATTATCATGTGCGCTTCGCGTTCAATGAAACCACGCCGTTCGTTGCGGACTACGATCCGCTCGAACCCAAAACCAGCGGCGGATACGAAAGTGTGCGGGTGGTCGCCGACACGGGCGATTTCATTCAGCTGCAGCACTTGCTTGTTGCTTCGCACGAGGGGCAGCATTTCGTCATCAAGCATTGGCGTCAGGACTGGAGCTACCAGCCGCGTAACGTACTCATGTACGCGGAGCGCAATCGGTGGCGTGTCGAGAGTGTAAGCAGCGCGGATCGCCGGGGCGCCTGGTCGCAGACTGTGTGGCAGACGGATGACTCGCCGCGCTATGGCGGCGTCGGGCGCTGGGATTACGCCAATGGCCGTGCGATGTGGACGAGCGCTCCGGCGCTGCGTCCGCTCGCGCGTCGCGACGCCATCCGCAATCCGCCTTACAATCGCTATCTCAGCATCAATCGTCATGCGCTAACGCCCACAGGCTGGGTGCATGAGCAGGACAACGAGAAGATCGGCGAACGTGACGGTCAACTCGCGGTCATCGTGCATGAAGACGGCGTCAACACCTATAACCGCTATACCGATTACGAGATCGGGGCGGCGGATTCCTATTGGAGCGCCACGCAGGACTATTGGGCTGGCGTCCGCCAAGCGTGGGACGAGGCGATTGCGCGGTCGCGCGGCGTCTATGTCGAGGAGGAGGCTCAGAATGGCTCGGTGACAGGGCCGACCTTAATGGGCCTGGCATCACAGATTCATGACGGCGAAACGCAGACCGCCCCAGCGCTCGCGGAAGCGCGTGCGGCGATCCAGCAAGCGACGAGCGCAGCGTAGCTGTGCTCTATGGCCATGTGCGTGCGGGCGCGTCATTTTTGTGCGCCTGCACACGCAGAAGCTGCGGCATTGCGCCTCCTGCGCCTTCGCGCCGCCTGTTCGTGTCGAAGCTGGCCGCCTAGCGTCCGAGCATGGCAGAGCCTGTCGAAACACCACGCCGTAATCTGACCGGCGCCGTTGTGCCCGCTGTGGCCGCGGCTGCGTTGGCTGCTGTGGGAACGCTTCTGCTTGTCGGCAGAAATGGCGGCGAGAAAGCGCCCGAAACGCCGGTGGTCGAGAACTGCATCATCGAGGGCGCCGATGTCGTAAATGGCCCGATCGAGCTTCTGGATTCAAACGGCGCCACCGTCACTCAGGCGGATTTCGCCGGAGAACCCGCGGTGGTCTATTTCGGCTTCACGCATTGCCCGGACATTTGCCCCACGTCCATGTACACGCTGGCCGCCGCGCTGGCTGAACCGGGCGGCTATGACGTGCAGCCGATCCTGATCAGTCTCGATCCCGAGCGCGATACGCCCGAGGTGATGGGCGCTTATGTTCAGACGGGCGGCTTCCCGCCCGGGCTGGTGGGGCTCACGGGCAGCCGCGCTCAGGTGGATGCGGCCAAGGCCAGCTTCCATGTCTACAGCGCGCGCGCGCCGATCGAGGGGGCGCCGGAGGACGTGTATAACGTCGACCATTCGTCGTTCCTCTATGTGCTCGACGGACAATGGCGGACCCGCTCGATCGTCAACACGGTCCAGGCCACGCCGCAGCAAGTGGCTCAGTGCATCGCCGCCGGACTAGAGCGGGCCGGATGATTATGGGAAGCGGCAGGTAAAAACTGCCAACCCAGGCCTGGAATCTGACATTACCGACTGGACAGATGTAGCGTTCGCTATGACCTTTGACCTGTTGCGGTGCAACAAACAGGCGTCTTAGCTTGTTGGAAACGGGGACGGGCGCACGGTTCCATCCTGGAATTGCTGCGGCGCGGCACGAAAGGGCGACATGCTCTATTCGCTTTATGAACTCGGCCACATGTCGGTGGCGCCCTGGCGCATCGCCGCCATGATGCAAGCGAGCATGCTGCGCTCGCCGTTGAACCCAGCGTCGGACTCAGAGGTGGCCAAGACCGCCGCCGCCGCATCCGACCTGTTTGAATCCGTCACCCGCCGGTATCGCAAACCGGATTGGCTGCTGCCGACGACCAGCGTGAACTCGGTCGAGGTTAAAGTGACGCCGACCCCGGTGTGGTCGACGCCGTGGTGCAACATGGTGCACTTCGCGCGCGACGGCGAAGCGCTCGAGCGCGCACGCGGCAAGCGCACCGATCCAACGGTGCTGATCGTGGCGCCGATGTCTGGCCACTACGCGACGCTGTTGCGCAGCACGGTGGAAGCGTTCCTGCCGGAGCACGAAGTTTATATCACCGATTGGTCCGACGCGCGCATGGTGCCGCTGCTGGCGGGCCGCTTCGATCTGAACGATTATATCGATCATGTCATGGCGATGCTGCGTGAGCTCGGGCCAGACACGCATGTTGTCGCCGTGTGCCAGCCGGGGCCGCTGGTGTTGGCGGCTGTTTCGCTGATGGCCCAGGAAGATGATCCATGCACGCCGGCGACAATGACGATCATGGGGTCGCCCATTGATGCGCGCAAATCGCCGACGGAGCCGAACAAGCTGGCCGAGCAGCGCGACATCGCGTGGTTCAAGCAGAATATGATTCACACCGTGCCGATGCTCTATCCGGGCGCGTTCCGCCGCGTGTACCCGGGCTTCGTGCAGCTGGCGAGCTTCATGGGCATGAACATGCAACGCCATGTCGATGCGCATTACGCCTATTTCCAAAACTTGGTGAAGGGCGACGGCGACGACGCGCGCAAGCATCGCGAATTTTACGACGAGTATCTCGCGGTGATGGACCTCAGCGAGGAATTCTACATCCAGACGCTGATCGAGATCTTCCAGGAATATCGCTTGCCTTTGGGCACGATGACGCATCGCGGGATGAGGGTCGATCCAGCCGCGATCACCAAGACGGCGCTGCTGACCGTCGAGGGCGAGAAGGACGATATTTCCGGCATCGGCCAAACCCAAGCCGCGCACGACATCTGCGTGAACATCCCCGAAGCCATGCGCCGCGACTACATCCAGCCGGGCGTCGGCCATTACGGCGTGTTCAGCGGCCGTCGTTTCCAGACCGAAATCTATCCGCGCATGCGCGAGTTCATGCGCACTTTCCAATCGCCCACATCGCGTGGCGCCAAGCGCACAAAAGCGAAAATCGCGGCCGAATAGGCGCTGTTCACAGCAAGCTCACAGGCGGCTCCACTTTAGTGGAATCGCCGGGCGTGAGACTCTTTGCGCATGCGCTTCGATTCGCGTGCCACTGATCCCGTTCAAACCGAGATCGAAACGATCGACGGCCGCCGCTTGCCGGTGAAGCTGATCGTGAACCCGCGCGCGCGGCACGTCTCAGTGCGCATCGATCCAACGCGGCGTGAGGCGATCGCGACGGCGCCGTCGAAGCGGCATCTGAAACACGCGGCGCAGTTCGCGGCGGAGCGCGCCGGCTGGATCGCGCATGAATTGTCACGATTGCCGCGGGGCATTCAGCTGACGCCTGGCGCACACGTGCCGCTGCGCGGCGTCGATCATGAACTCGTGTACGAACATGGGCGCGCGGCGCCGCGGGTCGAGGATGGCAAGCTCATCGCGCCGGCGCCGGACGCGGCCCTGTTCGAGTCGCGCTTGCTGCGCTTCTTCAAGGATCAAGCGCGTGCGGATCTGATAGCACGCGTGGCCGTGCATGCGGCGACCTTGGAGGTGAGGCCAAGCCGGCTGCAGGTGAAGGAGCTGCGCTCGCGCTGGGGATCATGCTCGAGCGATGGCGTCCTCTCCTTTTCTTGGCGCGTGATCTGCGCGCCCGCGTTCGTGTTGGACTATCTCGCCGCACACGAAGTGGCGCATTTGCGCGAAATGAACCATTCACGCCGTTTCTGGGCGCATGTGCGCAAATGCCTGCCGGACTATGAGCGCGGCCGCACTTGGCTGCACGAGCACGGCTGCGCGCTCCACGCCATCGGTCACGCGCGCTAGTCTTTCGCCGGGGCCAGCATCCGGCGCATCACCCCGTCACGATCGATGAGGGCGTGTTTGAGCGCGCCAAGCACGTGCAGCGCGATCAGACCGAACAGCATCCAGCGACCGATCGCGTGCGCCACTTCCGCGCCTTCGTGCACGGCCTCGTTCTCGGCGGCGAACGGCGTCGGAATGGCGAAGAGGTCGAACACGTTGATGTCGCGCCCGCCGGACCAGACCGCGAGCGGGCCCGAAATAAATTGAATCAGGATCGCGAGCAGCAACAATTTGTGCGTCGCGTTCGAGATTACATTCAGCGCGGGCGGTTGCGGCAATGGCGTTGGCTGGCGCTGCGCAAAATGCAGCGCCACGCGTGCGAACAGGATCAGCGCGACGCTGGCGCCGAAGGCGATGTGAAAGCCCATCAGAGCGCGGCGGGCTTCGCGGTCGCCGATCTCGGCGGCATTGTCGGCGGCAAAGCCGCTCCAGAACATGGCCAGGATGGCGATCGCCGCGAGCCAATGCAACGCGATGGAAAGCCAACCATAACCGCGCTCCGTGTTCGTCCATTGCATTTTGCGACTCCACGATCCCGCACGCGGCGCCTAGCAAGCGAAGTCTGTACGGATTTGTCCAGCAGTGACGCGTGAGACGAATTGCTGCGCGTGCAATAAAACGCGCCGCAACTCATTTGCATAAGCGAATGCTTAGCCCTCTGGACCGAAATCGAGCGAGCGATCCTCGGTGTCGGGCGGCGCTTCGGCGGGCGCGCCGAGCACGGCGCCGACGGGCGCCCCGACCACGGCTAGGCTCGGCTCCTGCGGCGCCGGCGTGCCCAGGTCATAATCCTCCTCCGTCGGCATCTCCATGGCGCGCGTCGGCGTGTTGCGTAGCGCCACGGGCATGAAACGCGCCCAGATGTCGGCGGGCAGCGAACCGCCCGTGACGCGCGCCGTCGTGGTGAAATTGTCGTTGCCGACCCACACGCCAGCGACCATGCCGGGTGTGTAGCCAATGAACCAAGCGTCGCGATAATCGTTGCCGGTGCCGGTTTTGCCGCCGATTTCGCGGCCGGTCATGCGGGCGCGCGTGCCGGTGCCGGCGTCGACAACGCGGCGCATCAATTGGTTCATGTAGCGGAACGGGCGTTCTTCGATCACGCGGCCGCGGTTCGCGGGACGCCAGCTCCACATCACTTCGTCGCTGCTGGCGCGGCGGATACGGGTGACGCCATGGGCCTCGACGCGATTGCCGTCGGCGGCCATCGCGCCATAGGCGCTGACCATCTCAAGCAGAGTGATCTCCTGCGCGCCGAGCGCCAACGAGTGATAATTCGCAAGCGGCGATGTCACGCCCAAGCGGCGCGCGGCGTCGATCACCCTGTCGCCGCCAATTTCGTTGGCGACGCGGATGGCGACCATGTTGAACGAATTGGCGTAGGCGCTGGTGAGCGTGACTGGGCCGTGGAATTCTTCGGTGTAATTGCCGGGAGTCCAATCCGGTTGGCCGGGGATGGAAATGGTGATCGGTGAATCGTCGCGCACGCTCCAAGGCGTCAGCCCGTTTTCCATCGCGGCCAGATAGATGAAATATTTGAACGACGATCCGGGCTGCCGGCGGGCCTGCGTGGCGCGGTTGAACTGACTTTGATCGTAATCGCGGCCGCCGACCATGACGCGCACGCCGCCTTGATCGTCGAGCGCCAGAGCGGCGGCTTGGCCGACGCGACGGTCTTCGCCTTGCTCAGCCAGCACAAGCTCAACCGCTTCCGCGGCGGCGCGCTGGGCGGCGATGTCGATCGTGGTTTCGATGATGAAGTCGTCGCGCTCGTTGCCGATGACTTGATTGAGCAACGGGTCGATCCAGTCGCGGTAGTAGGAGAGCACGCCCGCCGGATTGCGTCGGCTGATGACGAGTTCCTCCTGGAGCGCGGCGTCGCGCTCGGCCGCGCTGATAAAGCCCATCGCCACCATTTCGTTGAGCACGACGGTGGCGCGTTCGCGCGCGGCGGCGATGTCCTGGCGCGCGGGATTGAGACGCGAGGGCGCTTTGACGAGGCCTGCGATCATCGCCGACTGCAGCAGCGTGAGTTCGCGTGCGGGGCGGTCGAAATAGCGCTCGGCGGCGGCTTCGATGCCATAGGCGCCGGCGCCGAAATAGACGCGGCTCAAATAGAGCGCGAGAATCTCGTCCTTCGTGAACCGGCTTTCGAGCCAGAACGCGAGCATGATTTCTTGCGCCTTGCGCCGCCAAGAACGTTCGTTGGTGAGAAATAGGTTCTTAGCCAACTGCTGCGTGATGGTCGAACCGCCTTGCACGACGCGGCCGGCGCGAATGTTCTCAGCCCCGGCGCGCATCATGCCGCCGAAATCGACGCCCAGGTGGTTGTAGAATTTGCGGTCCTCAATCGCGATGAACGCTTGGGCCACGTACGGCGGCAGCGTGGCGAGGTCGACGGGCGGGGCGTTCTGCGCGCCCTCGCGCAGGATCACGTGGCCGTTGCGGTCGACGAAGGTGATCGATTGGCCCTGACGCGCCTCCCAAAGATCGTCGGTGGAGGGCAGGCCCCAGGTGATGAAGAGAAAGAAGGCGATGATGAGGGCGACGCCGCCGGCGGCGATCCAGCCGCCCCACACGGCGGCCTCGCGCACGCTCTTTGGCCGCTTAATGCCGCGGATGCGGTTCCACATCTCGCCGGTGAAAGCGCGCGCGGCGCCTGAGAATTTCACCCAGCGGGGTTCGGCGTAGGCGCGCAAGCGCGTCCAGTATTCATTCGCTTTGGCGCGCGCTTGGTTGAGCAGGGTGGGGGGCGGTTCTTCCGGCGGCGGTTCGTCGGGGTCGCCGGCGGCGCGGAAATAATTTGGCGGCAGCGCGCCCGTGCTGGACGCTGGCGGGGGCTCCATGGCCTCCGCCGAAGATTCCGGCTCGGAAATCGTCTCCGCGGCGTAGAGCGGCGCGGCGGGCTCCGGTTCAGTTGCCGCCTGCGCGGCGGCCTCAGGGGCGGGTTGCTCCGCACTATCCTCAAGTGCGTCCGAGGCTTCGGTCGGGGACGGGGGCGCGTTAGGCGACTCTGGCTGCGCGCCGTCGTTCTCGCCCGGCGTGCGAGTTCCCGGAGGGTCTTCCTCCGGTCTGTTCGGTTCGTTCTCGTCAGCCACCCCGGCTTCCCTCCGCGCCTCCTGCTAGCGCGATTCTAGCGACGACCGCCCTGTAGCGGACATTGCGGGCGCTTCGCTCGTTAACGAAACGCAAGATCGCAGGGTAAAAGTTCCCGCCGCTTTTGGGACAATTTTGGGCGGGGCTGGCTCGTTCCGCAATCGGTCGAAAGTCCGGTTTTCCTTGCCCCTATGGACAGGCATGGCCATATAGCAGCTGTGACGCGGTATTCTCCGCGCCAAGGAGGTTATTGATGAGCGACTACCACTCGCAAACACGGTCGATCCCGACCGGGCGTGCGGATATGGCGGTCGACGCCGGCCTGCGGGCTTTCATGTTGGGCGTCTACAATAAGATGGCTGTCGGCCTGCTGCTGACGGGCGTTCTGGCTTACATCGTCGGCACCACGCCGGCGTTTATGGCGGCGATTTTCTCCGGTCCACAAGCCTATCTCGTGATGTTCGGCCCGCTCGCGATCTTGCTGATCTCCAGTTTTGTCATGCGCAATCCCTCGCCGGCCGCAGCGAATATCGTTTACTGGAGCGTGGTTACGCTGATCGGTATCGGCATGGGCGCGTTGGTTTACGCCTACGCGGGCATCCCAAACGGCATGGTTCTGGTGGCGAAGGCCTTCCTGATCACGTCGGCGACGTTCGGCGGCTTGTCCTTGTGGGGCTACACCACCAAGCGCGATCTGACGGGCTTCGGCACGTTCCTGATCATGGGCCTCATTGGCCTGATCATCGCTTCAGTGGTGAACATGTTCCTGCAAAGCGACGCGCTGTCGTTTGCGATTTCCATCATCGGCGTGCTCGTGTTCGCCGGTCTGACCGCGTTCGACACGCAGCGGCTGAAGTACACCTATTATGCGCTGGGTGGCGATCAGCGCGCGATGTCAGTGGCGACAACGTTTGGTGCGTTGAGCCTGTACATCAACTTCATCAACCTGTTCCAATTCATCCTGAGCTTGCTGTCGCCGCGCGACTAAGCGTTGGGAGTTCAGGTCAAATGATTGCGCCCCGGCCCATGGCCGGGGCGTTTTCTTTGGCGGCCAGCGCACGGTTGGCGTGCGCTAATCGCCCACAACTTGCATGCGCTTTGGCTCGAGCACGGCGAGTACGCGATCCAGATCGTGACCGCGGCGCAGTACCCGTCCGTCGATCGCGCGCACGCTGTATTCGCCTTGCTTGCGCGCATTCGCCGGGCATTTTTCGATCTGATAGAGCGGGGCCTCGCTGGTGCGGCGGTAGACGCTGAAGAGGGCGCGATCGGTCAACGCATCCATGGCGTAATCGCGCCATTCGCCGGCGGCGACCATGCGTCCGTAGAATCTGAGAAGGCGGTCGAGTTCGCGACGTTCGAAGAAAACCGTGCGCCCGCTCATGCGTTTTCGTTCTCCACAGGATGCAAACACCCTGCACACAGGTAAGCCTATGATAGGCAATATTACAAATGGAGCAGGTCGGCTTTTGGCCTGATTTTCTGCTTGCTCTCGCCCCATCCCGAAGCGAGTTTATTTGCGTGGCCGGTCGGAGAAAGGCTCGTGCCGGGGGAATCCATCAGCCCCCCCAGCCCCCCTCCGGTACGCGCTTCGGCCGGCCACAACTTTGATCAAGCCCCGCGCATGTCGCGGGCTTTGTCGTGTCTGGGCCAGAAAATTCGGCGTAATTCAACAATTTTGCAGCCGGCCGTGATGCGCAGCGCACGCATTTTTATGCGTGCTCCTTTGGTTGCGATGGCGTGCAGAACGGGCCCGTAATTCTGTTTACAAGTTGGCAATCGAAGCTGGAATCGGCGCCGAGTGATTCGTGTCCGCGCGGCGCTGCTGTGGATAAGAAGCGGTGGCGTTTTCACTCAAACCACCCTAAGAGCGGCGCTCGTTTCTCGACGGGGAATTCTATCCACATGCTGCTGCAGGTCGATGGTCTGCGGAAGACGTTTGGCCGCCGCGTCGCCGTGGACGGTATCGGTTTTTCGATTGATGTTGGTGAGATCGTCGGTTTCCTGGGCCCCAACGGCGCAGGCAAGACCACGACGATGCGCATGATCGCGGGTTATCTCGAACCCGACGAAGGCGTGGCCAAGATTTTCAATATTGATGTCGCGCAGGAGCGCCGCCGCGCACAGGAGCGGGTGGGCTATTTGCCCGAGGGCGCGCCGCTCTATGGCGAGATGACGCCTTGGTCATTTCTGCGCTTCGTCGCGGAGACGCGCGGCATGTCGCGTGAAGGCGCGCGTCACGCTGTGCGCCGTGCGGCGCAGGATGCGCGCCTGGGCGATTCCATCGATCGCCCGATCGACACGCTCTCTAAGGGCTATCGCCGCCGTGTGGGCTTTGCAGCGGCGTTGCTGCACGATCCGATGCTGTTGATCTTGGACGAGCCGACGGATGGTCTCGATCCCAACCAACGCCACGCCGTGCGCGATCTGATCAAGAAGCTCGGTGAAGAGCGCGGCCTCATCATTTCCACGCACTCGTTAGAAGAGGTGGAAGCGGTCTGCACGCGCGCCATCGTCATCGATCAGGGCCGAATCGTCGCCGATAAAACGCCGGCGGCCTTGATTGACGAGCATGGCACGCTGGAGCGCGCGTTCACGGCGCTCACGCGCGGGGAGGAGCGCACGTGAAGAAGCGTCCTGGTCTTGCCAGCATGACGGCGATCTATCGCCGCGAATTGCTCTCCTATGTGACGACGCCGACGGCTTACGTGTTCGTGGCTGTGTTTCTGTTCTCGATCGGCCTCTTCACTTTCCAAGTGGGCGGCTTCTTCGAGGCGCGCCGCGCGGACCTCTCTGCGTTCTTTGCGTTTCATCCTTGGATCTTCATGGTGTTCCTGCCGGCCGTATCGATGCGGCTTTGGGCGGAAGAGGCGCGCTCAGGCGCAATCGAATTGCTGATGACGCTGCCAGCGCCGACATGGGCATTGGTGCTTGGCAAATTCTTGGCGGCGTGGACGGTGGCGGCGGCGGCGCTGCTGATGACGATCCCGCTCTGGATCAGCGTCAACATCCTCGGTTCGCCCGATAACGCGGCGATCTTCACGGCTTATATCGCAAGCTTGCTGATGGCGGGCGCTTATCTCGCGATCGGTTCCATGATGTCGGCGTTGACGCCGGCGCAGATTGTGGCCTTCGTGCTCGCGGTGCTGGTGTCGTTCCTGCTGACAGCGCTTGGACTCCCGCTCGTACTGGATTTCTTTTCGGGCATCCTGGGCGGGGGTGTGTCGGAAGCGCTGGCGCGGTTTTCGATCATGCACCATTTCGACGCCGCGCAGCGCGGCGTCGTTGAGTTTCGCTCCGTGTTCTATTTCGTGTCGCTGATTGCGTTGTGCCTTGGGTTCAATGCGCTTGCGGTTGACGCGCGGCGGGGAGGCTAAACATGAGCGCCCGTCGTTACGCATTCTTCGCAGCGCTCGCCCTGTTCATCGCGTTCGTCTCGGCGAACGTGATCGCCAATTCGTGGTTTCGTGGCTGGCGGCTCGATCTGACCGAGAGCCGGCTCTATTCGCTGAGCGAAGGGACGCGCCGCACGCTCGATGATTTGAGCGAACCTGTGGAGCTCAAGCTCTATTATTCGCGCGATGCGGCCGCGGTGTCGCCGCAGCTTCAGGCGTACGCCGCGCGCGTGCGCGAGATGCTGCAAACCTTCCAAGCGCGCTCACGTGGCCGCGTGCGCTTTGTGGAAGTGAATGTCGAGCCTTTCACGGAGCAGGAAGACCAAGCCGTTGAGTTGGGTATCGAGCCCTACCGACCATACCAGGGCGCGGACCCGATCTATTTCGGCCTGACGGGCGCCAACGCGATCGACGATCAGCGCATCATTCCCTTGTTCGATCCGCAGCGTGAAGCGTTTCTCGAATACGAGATCACGCGCCTCATTTATGAGCTGGAGAATCCGAACCCGGTGCGCGTGGCGCTGATTACCTCGCTGCCGATCGATCCGGCGGCGGCGTCCGATCCGTTGGCGGGGCGCGCGCAAAATCTGTTCGCGACGGAAATGGGCCGCTTGCTGAACGTGACCAAGCTCGCGCCGGATTTCAGCGAAATTCCAGACGTCGATGTGCTTGCGATCATTCATCCGGGCCAATTGTCGCCGCAGCAACTCTACGCGATTGACCAATTCGTATTGCGGAAAGGCCGTGCGTTCGTGGCGCTCGATCCGGCGTCGCTGAGCGCCGAGCAGGCGGCGGGCGGCTTTGATCCGTTCAATCCGGTTGCGCCGGCGCCGACGGCCTCAACGCTTGAACCATTGCTGGCGCAATGGGGTGTGGCGCTGACGCCGGGCGTGGTGCTCGATCTCGATGGGGCGTTGCCGGTGCGGGTTCAGGACCCCACGAGCGGGCAGCCTGTCGACGCGCCACAGCCCTTGTTCTTCACCGTGCCGGCGGAACAGCTCGATCGCGAAGACCTGATGACGGCGTGGCTCGGTCGCGGCGTGAATTTTGGTCTGGCTGGCGGCCTCACTTGGACCGAACGCGAAGGCGTACAAATCCAGCCGCTTGCGCGCACCAGCGGCCGTACGATGCGCATGCCCGCCGCAGAAGCGATGATGCGGCCGACGCCGTTTGACATCCTGCGCATGTGGCCGCAGGGCGGCGGGCGCATCGAAACCGTGGCTTTGCGGCTTTCGGGCAATCTAGAAACCGCGTTCCCGAATGGCGCCCCGGCCGTAGCGCCGGCGCCGCTCGCGGAGGGTGAAACCGCGCCGCCGCCGCCACCGCCTGCGCAGACGGGCGAGCCGCTGACGCGTTCCGCGGCGCCGGTGGAAATTGTGGTCGTCTCCGACGTCGATT
Source organism: Vitreimonas sp. (assembly GCF_036392335.1). Lineage (NCBI taxonomy): Bacteria > Pseudomonadati > Pseudomonadota > Alphaproteobacteria > Hyphomonadales > Hyphomonadaceae > Vitreimonas > Vitreimonas sp. Next base: position 146,419 of record NZ_DASVYD010000066.1, on the reverse strand, counting down.
TCCTGGCTGATGACTTTTACGTCGATCCGACGAATGGCGGCACGGCCGCGGACAACGCGGCGTTCGCTTTGAATGCGATCGACGTGTTGGGCGGTTCGGACGCGCTGGTGTCGCTGCGCTCCCGTGCGCCGTCGCTCCGGCGGATGGAACTGGTCGATGACATGGAGGCCGACGCACAACGTCGCATTCAGCGGCGCCAAGAGGAGCTTCGCGCGGAGTTGCAGGAAACCGAAGCGCGCCTAGCGGAAATGCAGGAGCGTGGCCGAGGCTCTGGTTTCTTCGCGGGCGATCTCGGCGCTGAGCTGACGCCGGAAGAGAATATCGAGATTGAGCGTTTCCGCGCGCGCGCGCTAGAGGTGCGCGCTGAATTGCGCAGCGTTGAACGTGAATTGCGCGGCGACATCGATCGGCTGCAGGCGCTGATGGTGTTCATCAATGTTTGGCTTGCGCCGCTCTTGGTGGCGGGGGCGGGTCTGTTCTTGTTCTGGCGCCGGCAGCGGCGCGGGAGTGCGCGTCGATGACGTCTGAGCTTTCCGAGCGTCGCCGGGGCCGCACGCTCACCTTGTTTGTCATTGCTGGCGCGCTCGCCGTGATCGCGGCGGTGACGGTGGGGATTGAGGTCCGCTCATCCAGCCCGAACGCAGCCTCAGGGCCGGTCGTGCCCGGCTTGGAGGAAACCATTTCCGGCGCTCAGCGGGTGACGATCGTGAGCCAGGAGGCCAGCTATCGCATCGAGCGCACGCAGCGCGGTTGGGCGATGCGTGACCGCGACGATTATCCGGTGCTGCCGGCGCGTTTGGCGCAACTCACGGAGGGGCTCGAGGGCCTGCGCTACACGCGACGCATGACCAGCGATGCCTCTAAGCATGAACGTTTGGGCGTCACCGATCCGCGGCAGGGCGGACGCGGCATTCTGGTGCAGATCGAGGACGGCCGCGGCGCGCTGCTGGTGAATCTGATCCTGGGCGTGGAGACCAATGGTCTGTATGTGCGTCAGCCCGACAATGATCAGACTTGGGCGGCGGAAGGCGAATTGCCGCCGCTGCGCGATGTGGCGACCTGGATGGCGCTGCAGCCGCTGAGCCTGCCGGCGGAACGGTTGGCGCGCGTGGAGATCATGCCGGCGGAAGGCCGCGCCTATATTCTTGCGCGCGACGCCGCCGACCAACCATGGCGCATTGCTGCGCCAGCGTTGGCGGGCCTGCCGCAAATGATTACCGCGGCGGCGGAGCATCTAACGCAACTTTCGCCCAGCGACGTCCGCACCGCGCCGGCCATTCAAGGCGCGCCAACAGCGCGCATACGCGCACGCACGTTCGATGGAATCATCATCGACGCTGAACTGATCGCGAGCGATGGCCGCACCTGGGTGAAGATGGTCGCGCGCGCCGAGACGCCGGAGCAGGAGCCAGCCGCGCTTGCGATCAATAATGAGAGCGCGGCCTGGGCGTATGCGCTGACGAGCGAAGACGTTCAAGCGCTTGCGCCGCCGTTGACGCAGCTTGTGCCGAGCGCCGCGCCGCCCGCCGCTGTGCCGCCGCCGTTCTAGCGCTCGACGTAAGCCGCCGCGAGCACGGGGCCGCCATAGCGTTCCTGCACGATCACGGCGCAGTGCGGCGAACAGAGGCTGCGCTCATACCACGCGGATGCGCCATTCCATTGTGCGAGCCGATCGATGCGCCGAACGAGATTGTAGTGCGTCACCGTACGATTGACGTTCATGCCGCCGGTGATGCGTACGCTGATTGGGCCGGGCTCGTAGGCGACAAGCCAAATATCGGATTCCGGTGCGCCGGCGCGGGCGCCAACCGTCACGCGCACGCGCCCGTTGTTGAGTCGTGATATCGAGAGATCAGGCGCGATGGCGGGGAGGCCGGCGGCGCGGCGTTGATCGAAGGTCGCGCGCGCTTCGTCCCAATCCGAGGCGCTAATCTGGCGCGCACCATCGAACACGAGTTGCGGGGTGAAACGGCCACGTACCCGTAGCGCGTTCGAATAATCGCGCTGGCGATCGCTGAACTCGCGCTGGGCGAAGGTGTCGGGCCAGCCAAGGTAATCCCAGATGCCAACCGGGAAGGTGAGCGCCAGCACCCCGTCCTCACGCGAAAAACCGCCGAGCAGGCGGTTCGCGCGCGGGCACTGCGTGCATCCCTGGGCCGTGTAGAGTTCCACCACCGTCTGGACGCGCTGCCCCTGAACCTGGGCGTGCGCGCTGAGCGTGGTCGCCGCCAAGCCGAACAGCAGGGCGGCCAGGAAGCGGGCGATCATGCGTGGCAGCATGAACGGCCCGCCCCTTGGATTCTAGTCACAGCGGCGTGACGGGGCGCCCGTTGGGCGCTCGGATCACCCCGCTTTGGCCAGGCCACGCAGCACATAGTGCAAGATACCCCCGTTACGGAGGTATTCGACCTCGTTCTCCGTGTCGATCCGGCACGCCACTTCGATGTCGCGCACCGACCCGTCCGCCGCCTTGATCCGTAGCGTTACTTTCTGACGGGGGCCGAGATTGGCCACGCCGGAGAGCGAGACTTGCTCATCGCCCTTCAAGCCCAGGCCGGCCCAGGACTGCCCGTCGATGAATTGCAGCGGCAGCACGCCCATGCCGATCAGGTTCGAGCGGTGGATGCGCTCGAAGCTTTCGGCCACCACGGCGCGGACGCCGAGGAGCGTCGTGCCTTTGGCCGCCCAGTCGCGCGAGGAGCCGGTGCCGTATTCCTTGCCCGCGAAGATCACCAGTTCGCGGCCTTCGGCCTTGTAGCGCATCGCCGCGTCATAGATGGCGAGGCGTTCGCCCGATGGATGGTGGATGGTGTAGCCGCCTTCCACGATTGAGCCGTCGTCGTTTTTCACCATCGCATTCTTGATGCGGATGTTGGCGAAGGTGCCGCGCATCATGACTTCGTGGTTGCCCCGGCGCGCGCCGTAGGAATTGAAGTCCGCCTGCGCCACGCCGTGCTCGGTGAGATAGACGCCTGCTGGCGAGACCTTCTTGATCGAGCCCGCGGGGCTGATGTGGTCGGTGGTGATCGAGTCGCCGAACAGGCCCAGCACCCGCGCTTCGACGATGTCGGTCGGCGGCTTTGGCGTCATGCTCATGCCTTCGAAGTAAGGCGGGTTTTGCACGTAGGTGGAATTGTTGTCCCACTCATAGGTGCGGCCGGCGCCGACCTTGATCGCTTGCCAGTGCTGATCGCCTGCGAACACGTTGCCGTAACGGGCTTCGAACATCGCTTTCGTCACCGACGAACGCACGGTTTCTTCGATCTGCGCGTTTGTCGGCCAGATGTCCTTCAGGAACACCGGCTTGCCATCGCTGCCCGTTCCCAGCGGTTCGGTTTCGAGGTTCGTGTAAACCGAACCCGCGAGCGCGTAGGCGACAACCAGCGGCGGCGAAGCGAGATAGTTCGCGCGCACGTCCTGGTTCACGCGGCCTTCAAAATTGCGGTTGCCCGAGAGCACCGAGGCGACAACGAGATCATTCTCCGCGACAGCGGCGGAAATCGCCGGCGGCAGCGGGCCCGAATTGCCGATGCAGGTCGTGCAGCCATAGCCGACGAGATTGAAGCCCAGCGCGTCGAGATCCTTATCGAGGCCTGCCTTGGCGAGATAATCCGTGACGACTTGGCTGCCCGGCGCGAGAGAGGTCTTCACCCACGGCTTCGTCTTCAAACCCTTCGCCACAGCGTTACGCGCGACGAGGCCGGCGGCGATTAGCACGCTCGGGTTCGACGTGTTGGTGCACGACGTGATCGCGGCGATGACAACGTCGCCGTGGCCGACATCATGATTGGCGCCCGCGACTGGCGCGCGCTTCTTCAATTCCGCGCTCTTGCGGAATTCGTCGTTCATCACCTTGGTGAAGCCCTCGCCGACGCCGCCGAGCAGAACGCGGTCTTGCGGACGCTTCGGACCGGCGAGCGATGGGCGCACGTCAGCAAGCGAGAGCTCAAGCGTGTCGGTGAATTCCGGCTCGATATCGGTGCGCCAGAGGCCATTGGCTTTGCAATAAGCTTCGACCAGAGCCGTGCGCGCGGGATCGCGGCCGGTGGCGTTGAGATAATCGATCGTCTTGGAATCGACGGGGAAGAAGCCGCAGGTCGCGCCATATTCCGGGGCCATGTTGGCGATGGTGGCGCGGTCTTCCACGCTCATGGTTTCAAGGCCGGGGCCGTAGAATTCGACGAACTTGCCGACCACGCCCTTCTTACGCAGCATTTGCGTGACGGTGAGCACGAGGTCGGTGGCGGTGGCGCCCTCCGGCAGCTTGCCGGAGAGACGGAAGCCAATGACTTCCGGGATCAGCATCGAGATCGATTGGCCGAGCATCGCCGCTTCTGCTTCGATGCCGCCGACGCCCCAACCGAGCACGCCGATGCCGTTGATCATCGTGGTGTGCGAGTCCGTGCCAACGACGGTGTCCGGATAGGCCAACTCTTCGCCGCCTTCCTGACGCGTCCACACCGATTGACCGAGATATTCCAGATTGACTTGGTGGCAGATGCCGGTGCCCGGCGGAACGACGCGGAAATTGCGGAACGCCTGCTGGCCCCAGCGCAGGAATTGATAGCGCTCGCCGTTGCGCTCGTATTCGAGTTCGACGTTCTGCTTGAACGCACTGGCGTTGGCGAAGTGATCGACCATGACCGAGTGGTCGATGACCAGATCAACCGGCACCAGCGGATTGATGCGCTCCGGATCAGCGCCGAGCTTGGCGGCGGCGTCACGCATCGCGGCGAGGTCAACGACGGCGGGCACGCCGGTGAAATCCTGCATCAGCACGCGCGCGGGGCTGAAGGCGATTTCGACTTCGTTCTTGCCCTTGTTCACCAGCCACGACGTCATGGCCAGGATGTCGGCTTTCTTCACCGCGACTCCGTCCTCGGTGCGCAGCAGATTTTCGAGCAGGACCTTCAGCGAGATCGGCAGCTTGGAGATGTCGCCAAGGCCGTTCGCGGACGCCTTGTTGAGATCGAAATATGCATAGGACTTACCGCCCGCGCTGAGCGTGGTGCGGGCGTTGAATGAGTTCAAAGATGGCATGGGTCTGCATCCGGCTTAAGAGCTTCAGAGATGCAAGCGCGTTGGGGTGCGCCCCAAGTTCGGAATCAAACCGGTTCGCGCGGCAGGGCTTATTTAGCGCCGTTTTATGAAGGCGCAATTGATGCTGTGGCCAATGTTTGCGACCCGTTCGCAACAGGGCGTGCGTCGCCCTTCGACAAGCTCAGGGTGACGCACTTCGACTGCCAGCGCTTTACCTCAAGCGTCAGCCTGAGCCTGTCGAAGGCGGCGGGCTAGGCTCAGCAGCCGGCGCGGGCGTGCGGTTGAAGAACCGCCCGCCGCGACGGCGGCGCCAGCGCAGCGCCAGCCACACGAGCGGCACGATCACGATCGCGAACGGGATCAAGCCCGCGATGATCGTGATGATCGCCGCAAAGCCCGCGACGACGATGCCGAGGAAATTCGCAAAGGCATCGCGCAGCGGCTCGAACGTGTCGCTGCCGACGGGGCGCGGCGCCGATTGGTAATTGATCGTAAGTTCCGACATCGAGACCCGCGTGCGCATCACGGCGAGGTTCGATTGCACGGCGTCGATCTCGCCTTGTACACGGGCCAGTTCGCGCTCCACTTCGAGCAGGTCGGAGAGGCGACCCGGGCGCGAGCGCAGCAGCTCCTGCAGGCGATCGCGGAGCGCCGTTTGCGCGCGGAGACGCGCTTCAGTGTCGACGATGGCGCGGGTCAAGTCTTCGGTATTGGTGGTTGAGGATTGAACGCGGCCTCCAGCTTCGTCGACCTGCGCGGCGATGCCGTTTCGGAATGTCGCCAGCCAAGTCGGCTCGGCGCGCAGCGAGACGTAGCCCTGCATGAAGCTCTCGGGGTCGCCGCTCTTATTGGAGCCGATGAGTTGGCAGAGCCGCGGGCCGGCGGCGGTGCAGGCCTGGATATGTGCATCCATGACACTCGAAAGTCGTTCACTCGGGATTTCGAGGCCCGTGGCGTAGGAATAGGCGAGATAGAGAACGGGCGCGGGGCCGCTCGCTTGGCTGGGCTGGGTGGGCTGGCTCGCCGCGGGTGCGTCCATCGGGGCGGGCGGTGCGGCCGGCGCAGGCGCTGCCTCCTCCATGGCCGCGCGACCTTGGGCGATCTCCATGTCGGCGACGCCGCCATGGGCCTCGGTGGCCGGCGTTTCGCCGCCTGAGGGCGATTGCATGTCCTGGCTACAAGCGGCCAGCGCGCCGGCCAAAATCAGTCCCGCCACGAAACGACGCATCGCCGTCCCTCCCTTATGTCGCAACCACCAAGGCCCGCCTTGGCGGATGACGCAAGCCTTTCTAGAAGCAGGGCGGCATTATGAGCGGGTCCGGACCTTTCCAAGACAAGCCGACAATTCGGGTGGACGCGCTGTCCGTGGCGCGGGGCGGCCGAATTTTGTTCGAAGGCTTGAGTTTCACGGCGGAGCCCGGCGCCTACCTCGAAATTCGCGGCGGCAATGGCGCGGGCAAGACGACCCTGCTGCGTACGCTCGCCGGCTATCTCAAACCGCGCGCTGGCCGGATCGCGTTCGACAACGCGGAAGATCCCGCGCTGAAGCTGCATTTCGTGGGACACCAGAACGGCTTGAAGCCGACGATCAGCGTTGCGTCGCATCTGCGTTATTGGACGGGGCTGTTCGGCGGTGCGGGTGACGCGGACGTGGCCGCTGAGAAGCTTGGGCTCGCCGCATTGTTAGAGCGGCCAGCGCGCACGTTAAGCCAAGGCCAGGCGCGGCGCCTGAGCTTGTCGCGCCTTGTGCTGGCGCCACGGCCGATCTGGCTGCTCGACGAGCCCGCCGCGGCGCTCGACGCCAACGGCAAGGCTATGCTCGCCGCGATCATCGATGCGCACCGGGCTGCCGGGGGCTTGGTCGTTGCAGCTGTGCACGAACCGCTTGGACCGACACCCAGCCAGACCCTCACGGTGGGCGCATGAGCGCGCTTGCGGCGACCTTCCGGCGCGACCTTGCGCTGATGTGGGGTGGCGGGGGCGGCGCATTGGCGCCGCTGGGCTTCTTTCTGGGCGCCACCATGCTTGTGCCCTTGGCGATGGGGCCGGAGCGCAATCTGCTCGCGGCTGCTGGTCCGCCGTTGGTGTGGATTGCGGCCGCGCTCGCGGTGCTCGCGACTTTGGAGCGCTTGTTTCAAGCCGATCTCGAAGACGGTTCGCTCGATCACATGCTGCTGTCGCCCGCACCGCTTGAGATGATCGTGCTCGCCAAGGGCGCGGCGCTTTGGGTGGCAGTCGGCGTGCCGCTGGCGTTGGCGAGCGCGCCGGCCGCCATCGCGTTGCAGGCGCCGCCGGACTTGGTTCCGGCGATTGTGCTGAGCCTGCTGCTTGGCATGGCCGCCTTCATTGGCGTGGGGCTTGTCGGCGCGGCTGTGACCGCTGGTGTGAAGCGCGGCGGGGTTTTGATCGCGCTCATTGTGCTGCCGTTCTTTGCGCCGCCTATTATCTTTGGCGCGGCCGTGGCAGGCGGCGAACATGTCGGCGCAGCGCTCTCTGTGCTGGCTGGTTTCGCACTTGCGGCGATCGCGCTCGGGCCGATCACGGCGGCGGCGGCGCTGCGGCTGCAGGCGGAGTGAGTGATGCCGTTTGCCGCCTGTTTCCCGGCCCTGACACCTGATACCTGACATTTGATGCTGACTTACCTCGCCAATCCCGCGCGCTTCATGGCCTTCTCGGCCTGGGCCGCGCCGATTTTGCTGGTCGCCGCATTCGTGCTGTTGGCGATCGGCGTGCCATGGGGCTTGTTTTATTCGCCAGCGGATTACCAGCAGGGCGAGACGGTGCGGATCATGTATCTGCACGTGCCTTCGGCGTGGTGGTCGATGGGCATCTACGCCTTCATGGGCGCTGCGAGCTTCGTCGGCCTGGTGTGGCGTCATGCGCTGGCCGACGTCGCCGCGCGCGCCGCCGCGCCCATTGGCGCCACGTTCGCGGCGGTGTGCTTGATCACCGGTTCGCTCTGGGGCGCGCCGACTTGGGGCACCTGGTGGGAATGGGACGGGCGTCTCACGTCGATGCTCGCGCTCTTCGTCATCTATCTCGGCTACATCGCGCTTTGGAGTGCGATTGAGGATGAGGAGAAGGCCGCGCGTCTGGCGGCAATTCTTTGTCTCGTTGGCTTGATCAATCTGCCGATCATCAAATTCTCCGTCGATTGGTGGAGCACGCTGCACCAGCCGGCGAGCATCATGCGCGCGGGTGGTTCGTCCATTCACCCGAGCATGATGGGGCCGCTCTTTACGATGGCGGGCGGCTTCCTCTGCCTGTTCGCGGCGCTCCTGATGATGAACATGCGCGCAGCGGTGTTTCGGCGGCGTGTCGAGGCGGCGCGCTTACGTGGGGCAGAGGCATGATCGAAGGGGGTTGGGCGTATATCTGGCCGGCCTACGCTGTGGGCGCTGGCGCGTTCGGCGTGCTGACGATCGCCATTGTGCTGCGGTTGCGCCATTGGGCCGGCGAAGCGCGTAAGCTTGAGAAGAAGCCATGAAGCGGGTTCTCGCCTTCGCGCCTTTGATTTTATTGGCGCTGTTGGTTGTGGTGGGCGTCGTCATGCTTACGCGCGGCGGCGGTGAGCGCGAGTTATTCACGACCGGCGATGAGCGTCGCGCCGCGCCAACCTACGCGCTCACACGTCTGGATGGCGGCGCCCTGCTGACCAGCGACGAAATGGCGGGCCGCGCCTACGTCATCAATATGTTCGCCTCTTGGTGTACGCCGTGCCGGGCCGAGCATCCGCAATTAATGGCCCTGCGCGCGCGCGGCGTTGAGATCGTCGGCGTGGCCTACAAGGATCAGCCGGACGCCTCCGCGCGCTTCCTGCAAGAGCTTGGCGATCCGTTCCGTGTCGTCGCCCTCGATCCGGACGGTCGCTTCGGTATCGAGCTTGGCATCGCGGGCGTGCCGGAGACATTCGTGATCGGCCCGGACGGCACAATTCGCGCCGCTTATCGCGGGCCGCTGACTGAGGACGTGGTCGAGAGCACGATTATGCCTGCGCTCGAAGCGCGCTAGCTGCGCTGTTTGCGCGCGCCGTCGCGTCTGCGTGTTTCCGTCGCCGGCTTTTGCTTTTTCTTTTTCTCGTCTTTCGCGGCGCGCTTGGCTTCACGCTTCGCGTCGCGCTCCGCCTTCGCCGCGGCCTCGTCCGAAAGCTTGGCGAGCTTGGTGAGGATATTGAGAAAGGTCCGCCGCTTGGTGCGCGGCAAGAGGTCGAGGATCGCGGCGTCGGCTGCGCGCGCGTGCTGGGTGGCCGCCGCAAGCAGGGCTGCGCCAGATGACGCCAGATGCACTGCGTGCGCGCGTGCGTCGAGCGGGGCGGTGGTGCGCGAAATCCAGCCGCGCTTTTCCATGCGCTGAACTGTGTCAGCCAGCGTCGAGCGGTCGATGCCGGTGGCGCGCACCAATTCGGTTTGGCTCAGGCCCGGCTTTTCAGAGATGGCGGCGAGTACGGCGAACTGGCGCAAGGAAAGCGTGTCGCCAACAAGTTGGTCGAAGCGATCCGCCGCGAGCTGCTCGGCGCGATGCAGCAAGTGGCTCGCTGATGTCGCGAGCCGAAAAGGCTCGGACTCAGGTCCGTCCGCCATCGAACGCGCCATATTCCACCGCCCCAAAACCCGGCCGGAGCTTAGCAATGCAGAGAAGGCGATCAATCATGTGTTCGACTTTAGTTCGCGTCTGAGGCGAAATTCAGTCCAATGGACGTGAATTCACGCGCTGCGCGGCGTTTCCGCAGGCGCTTCAGCCGTCTCACGATGATGCTTGAGCACGATCGGCGTGTTGATGACAGCGAACAGGATGGTCAGCGGGAATACAACGAAAGGTCGTGAGTTCAGCCAGAACTCGAAGGTTTGCGTGTTGCGGATCACTTCGTTGAGGACGGCCTGAAACAGGAAGAACGCCGACCAACGCAGCGCCAGGATCGTCCAAATCTTGTCGGGTAAATTGAAGGCGTGGCCGAAAAGCAATTTCCAGACGTTCTGCTTCACGGCCAGCGAACCGAGCACCGCGACGACGTAGAAAAGATATGTGAACGTCGGCTTGATTTGAATGAAGGTCGGGTCATGCAGCAAAATCGTGAGGCCGCCGAAGGCGGTGACGATGAAGCCGGTGATGATCAGGACCGGCGGGATGCGGCCTTGCTTGATCTTGCACCAGGCGATGGCGGCGATGGTCGCCGCCATGAAGATGCCAGTGGCGATGTAGACGGCGTTCTCTTTGGTCGCCTCGATGCGCTGCAACACGTTGAACGCGATCACGTAGATGATGACGGGGCCGAGATCGATCAGCAGCTGGTTGGGGCCGCCTTGTTGTCTCGGTTTGGCGGTGGCCAGTGGGGTCAATTCTTCGGTCATGGCCTTTGATACGCTGAACCGGGGGCGGCGGACTAGGCGCTTGCGCCGAAACGCGTTCCCTGCCCAGATCGCGACCTGATTTGTGGGAGGGATGGATGCGTTTGCAGGCTCTGGCGGCGGCAGTGTTGGCGACGGCATGTGCAAGCGCGCCGATGCGGTCCGAGGCGCAGACGGCGCCGGTTCCATCCATGGGCGATATCTTGGAACAATCGCCGGCCGCTGATTGGCGGGCTGTGGATCCAGACAACACGATCTACATGGATCTGCCCGGCGGGCGCGTGATCATCGAACTTGCCCCCCAATACGCACCCAACCACGCCGCCAACATCCGCGCGCTGGCGCGTGCGCGTTATTGGGATGGCGCGGCGATCGTGCGGGCTCAGGACAATTACGTGGTGCAGTGGGGCCGCGACGAAGGCGACACGACCTCGTACGGCGAGGCGCAGCGCTCGCTTCAACCCGAGTTCGACCGCCCGCGCAGCGGCGTCGACATCACACGCCTGCAAGACCCAGACTCATACGCGCGCGAAGTTGGCTTCGCCGACGGCTTCCCAGTCGCCGGCCAGAATGGCCGCACCTGGCTCGCGCATTGCTATGGCATGGTCGGCGCCGGCCGCGGCGACACTGCCGATAGCGGCAGCGGCGCGGAACTCTATGTCGTCATCGGCCAAGCGCCGCGTCACCTCGATCGCAACGTGACGCTGGTGGGGCGCGTGCTGCAGGGCATCGAATTGCTCTCCGTCATGCCGCGCGGCACGGGGCCGTTGGGCTTCTACGAGACGCCGGAGGAGCGCACGATCATCCGTTCGGTGCGTTTGGCGTCTGAGCTGCCGGAAGGCGAGCGCGTCAATCTACAAACGCTGCGCACCGACAGCGCCACCTTCCGCACGCTTACCGAAAGCCGACGCACCCGCCGCGATCCGTGGTTCCTGGAGCCAACGGGCCGCATCAATGTTTGCAACGTGCCGCTGCCGGTACGCGTCGCGCCATAAGATGTGAATTCCGCTCACAGTGCCGACGACGAGGCGTCGTTCGTAAGCGGTGAGGGCCGTCACCACCTCCAATGCAGAGCCGAACGCGGCCTACATGGAGGCGAGAATGCACGACCCCTATCAGCAAACGAAAGTCGATCCCAACGCGCTGCCACCGGTGCTGCGTGACGCCAACATTGCGCTCGCGGTGCTAGTTCTTGTTGGCCCAGGCTTGGCGGCGGTGCTGACGGCAACCGGTGTGGCGTGATTATTCGAGCCCGACCAGTGCACGCGAGAAGCTTGCGGCGTCGAAGGGCTGCAAGTCTTCCGCTTTCTCGCCGACGCCGATGAAATGAATCGGGATGGCGTGGCGCTGCGCGACGGCGACGAGCACGCCGCCCTTGGCGGTGCCGTCGAGTTTGGTCATGACGAGGCCTGTGATGTCGGTGACAGAACGGAAGCTCTCGACCTGAGACAGCGCGTTTTGGCCGACCGTCGCATCCAACACGAGCAGGGTTTCGTGCGGCGCATCTTCATCGATCTTGCGCATGACACGCACGATCTTGGCGAGCTCGGCCATCAGCTCTGATTTGTTTTGCAGGCGCCCCGCCGTGTCGATCAGCGCGACGTCCGCGTTCTCTTCTTTGGCGCGTTTGACCGTCTCAAACGCAACCCCCGCTGCGTCCGAGCCTTGCGTGGACGAGACGAACGAAGCTTCGGCGCGATCAGCCCAGACTTTGAGCTGCTCAATCGCGGCGGCGCGGAATGTATCGGCGGCGCCGATCACGACCTTTGCCCCGGCATTGGTGAGGTTGTTGGCGAGCTTGCCGATCGTGGTGGTTTTGCCCGAGCCATTCACGCCGATCACCAGCACGATGCGGGGTTTGGGGCCAGTGGTGAGATCGAGCGTGGCTTCGCGCGGCTTGAGAATACGCGCCACTTCGTTGGCGAGCGCGACGCGCGCCTCTTGAACACCGTTCTCCTTGCTGAACCGCTGCTCCGCCAAGGCGCTCGCAATGCGCGCCGCCGCCGCTGCGCCCATGTCGGAGGTGAGGAGCGCATCTTCGAGCTCCGCCAAATCGGCGGCGTCGAGCTTCTCCTTAGTGAAAACCGAGGTGAAGCTTTCGGCGAGTTTGCTCGAAGACTTGCGCAGGCCGTCGAACAAGCCCTTGGCTTGCTCTTCAGGCTGCGGGCTTTCCGCCTGTTTCTTTTTCTTGTCGAACAGACCCCAGATCATGCGGCGACGCCAATCAGATGCGCGCCATCGTGCGCGCTGAAGCGCAGGCGCTGAAATGCTTTACCGCTCGCGCCTTCGAAGCGCACGGCGGTGAAATCGGGCAGGCGTGCAAAGCCGTCGCGCTCAACCAAGCCATCGGCCTCGCGGCCCACCCAGCGGCCAAGATGGCGCTCGAGCGCGGCAGCGCCCGCACCGCGCAATCGCGCAGCGCGTTCCTTGATTGCGCTACGCCCAAGCTGCGGCATGCGCGCAGCCGGCGTGCCTTCGCGCGGGCTGAACGGGAAGGCGTGGACGTAAGCGAGATCGCATTCGTCGATCAGTGACAGCGTGTTGGCGAAATGCGCCTCAGTCTCCGTCGGGAAGCCCGCTATGAAATCGGCGCCGAGCGCGATCTCTGGACGTGCAGCCTTCAAGCGTTGCGCCAGTTCGATCGCTTGCGCGCGCGAGTGGCGGCGCTTCATGCGCTTCAGGATCAGATCGTCGCCGTGCTGCAGCGAGAGATGCAGATAGGGCGCGACGCGTTCGTGCTGCGTGACCAGCTCGAACAATTGATCGTCCATCTCGATGGCGTCGAGCGAGGACAGGCGCAGCATCGGCAGATCCGACGCCAACTTTAGAATGCGCGCGACAAGCGAGCCGAGATTGGGTTGCCCCGGCAGGTCCGCGCCCCAGGAGGTGAGATCAACGCCCGTCAGCACCACTTCCGGCACGCCATTGGCTGCAAGTCGACGGATTTGCTCCACCACTTCCCCCGCCGGCGCCGAGCGCGAATTTCCGCGGCCGTACGGGATGATGCAGAACGTGCAGCGATGGTCGCAGCCGTTCTGCACTTGCACGTAGGCGCGCGTGCGTTCGACGAAGCCGTCGATCAGATGCGACGCGGTTTCGCGCACCGCCATGATGTCGGCGACAGCGACGCGTTCGAGTGGGCCGGTGAAGCTTTCGGCGCGCATCTTCTCGGCATTGCCGAGCACGCGGCTCACTTCAGGCATCGCGGCGAAGCTTTGCGGATCAATTTGAGCGGCGCAGCCGGTGACGATGATTTCCGCGTCCGGGCGTTCGCGGCGGGCGCGGCGAATGGCTTGACGCGCTTGGCGCACGGCTTCGCCGGTGACGGCGCAGGTGTTGATAATGACGGCGTTCGAGAGCGCCGCCTCGCCCGTTAGCGCGCGCATGGCTTCGCTTTCGTAAGCGTTGAGGCGGCAGCCGAGTGTCAGGATCTCGACATCCGCGCGCGGAGGCTTCGCAGGCGCGTTCATGGGGCAGGGGTCAGGTGAGCGTGTGCAGGCCGGAGGTCAAGCGCGGCAAATGAAAAGCCCCGCGAGGCGATCGCGGGGCTTTTATGTCTCGATGGACGCTGAAGCTTATTCAGCGGCGGTGTCGGCGGCCTCGCCGACGAAATCCTCTTCGCGGGCGCCGCCGCCACGCTCGGCGATACGGGCCGACTTGCCGCGGCGATCGCGCAGGTAATACAGCTTCGCGCGGCGGACCTTACCGCGGCGGACGACTTCGATGCTGTCCACGGTCGGCGAGAACAGCGGGAACACGCGCTCCACGCCTTCGCCGAAGCTGATCTTGCGGACCGTGAAATTGGCGTTCAAGCCGCCGCCCGAACGGGCGATGCAGACGCCTTCGTAAGCCTGAACGCGCTCGCGATCGCCTTCCTTGATCTTCACGTTCACGCGCAGCGTGTCGCCCGGATCGAAGGACGGGATGGTCTTGCCCTTGGTGATGCGGGCGACTTCTTCTTGTTCAAGCGTCTGGATCAGGTTCATTTACGCAACCGAGCGCACAGGCTAAGGGCCGGCGCTTCCATAGGAAACCACGGGAAAGCGGGGCGTATAAGGGAAGCTTGGGGCCCTGTCGAGGGGGTAAAGCTAGCCTGCCGGGGCGCATCCCACATAGTTCAGGGTCACCCCTTCGCTCTGCCTGATCCGCATCATGGGGAATTGGCCGGCTCGACCGAGTTGGACGCTCACGCTCTGGCCCGCGCCGTCCTGCAAAGCAAGGAAACCGTCCGCCTCGCTTACCACAGTCACGCGACCCATGCCGGGGGTGATCCAGCTAAGGCTCGAGGGGGGAAACACGTAGAGCCACCCGGCGACATCGCCCGCGGGCACGATCAGCATGCCGCGCAGGCCGCGCACACGCTGGAGGGATTCCGGCGTCAGCACCGGCGGCAGCGCGGCCTCGATGGCCGCGATTTCCTCGACCGCGCCGACACAAGCGGCGTTGATTGTCGTGGCCGTGACGGCGCCCTCGACGGGGCGCCAAATGGCGGAAAGTGCGTGGGCCGCGCGCTCAATTTCGGCCGAATTGGTTTGTGCGTCCGCGCTGGTGGCGAACAGGCAGGCGAGAGCGAACGCCAGGACGCGCATGGGGATCTCCGCGATCAGTTCTTCGACCGGGTGCCGTGCAAATCGGGCCGTCTTTGGGCGGTGATGCGTTCGCGCTCCGCGCGCCGCCAAGCTTCGATCTTGGCGTGGTCGCCGCCAAGCAGCACATCCGGGATCGTGCGGCCCTCCCATTCGCGCGGGCGTGTGTATTGCGGGTGTTCGAGCAGGCCGTCGCTGAAACTTTCCTCGACGATGGAGCTTTGGTTGCCGAGCACACCCGGCAGCAGCCGCACGCAGGCTTCGAGCAACACCAACGCGGCTGCTTCGCCGCCGGCGAGCACGGCGTTGCCGACCGCGACTTCCTGCATGCCGCGCGCTTCAATCACACGCTCGTCCAAGCCTTCAAAGCGCCCGCAGAGGAGGATCACGCCCGGACCGGCGGCCCATTGCTGCGCCATGTCCTGGCTGAGCTGCCTGCCGCGCGGCGAAAGATAGATGAGCGGGCGATCGTGGCGTGGAATGGAGTCGATCGCGGCCGCGGCAACGTCCGCGCGGATCACCATGCCGGCGCCGCCGCCTGCGGGCGTGTCATCTACGTTCTTGTGCGGCCCCAAGCCGAAATCGCGCAATTGCACGGTGTCCAGCGACCACGCGCCCTCGCGCAGCGCTTTGCCGATCAGCGAAACGCCAAGCGTGCCCGGAAATGCTTCCGGGAAGAGGGTGATGATGGAAGCCGCAAACATCGCGTCAGCTGTACGCGGCGTAGCGCTCGCGCGCTACTTGCCGGTGACGGGCTCCGGGGCCGGCGGATCGATCACGACGCGTTTGGCGGCGAGATCGACGTGCGGCACCGTTTCCTTGGTGAAGGTGATACGAACGTTCGGACCACCGTTCGGCGGGCGATATTCGATGATGTCGCCGGCGCCAAAATTCCAAACTGCGCAGATTTCGCCGAGCACCGTGCCGTCCACCGCTTCGGCGCGAGAGCCGAGTAGGTCGACCACGTAGAACTCGTCTTCCGCTGTCGGCGGCAGGTTGGCGCGCGGCACGAACAGGCGCGTGCCTTTCAGTTTCTCAGCCTCTTCGCGGCTCTTCACTTCCGGGGCGACGACAGCCACACCGTCCTTCAGTTCGCGCCAAGATTTCGGCTTCAGGATCACCTTGCCGTCCTCGCTGTGCAGCGGGCCGTAGGCGATCACGCCTTCTTTCTTGTCGGTGAAGGCGCGCAGACGGACTTCGCCCTTCACGCCGAAGGCGCCGGCGATGGCGCCCACGAGCACCATGCCCTTCGCGCCGTTTGTCTTGCCCTTAAAGGCGGGCACAGCTTGCAGATCGCCCACCGTTTCCGGCTCGGCGGCCACTGGCTTTGGCGCGGCCAACGGCTTCGGCGCTTGGCGGATCGGGGCGCTGAGCGGCGTCATGGCGACGGGCTGCGCACGACCCGCGGCGACGGCAAGCGGCTTCGACGGGATGGGGCCAGCGAAGGCCGCCTCGACAGGCGCAAGCTTCGGCGGCTTCACCGGCTTAGCCTTTGGCGGCTTCGGTTGAGGCTTCGGCTTCTCGGCGGCGGGCTTTGCCTCGGCCTTCGTCTTGGGCTCAGGCTTGGCCTTCTGCTCTGGTTTGGCCTTTTCGACCGACTTGGCGTCCGCCTTGGCCGGCTTTTCCGGTTTGGCCGGCGCCGCTTTCGTTTCGGGCGGGAGCGGCTTGCCTTTGGTGACCGGCTTGGCGGCGACGGGTTTGGCCGCTTTCGCCTCGGGCGCAGCCTTCGCCGCGGCCTTGGGTTCTGGCGCCGCCTTCGCCGCCGGCTTGACCGCCGCCTTAGGCGCGGGAGCCGGGGCCTTCGTCTTTGCCTCGGCCTTTGGCGCCGTCTTGGGCGCCTGGGCCGGTTTCACGTCCGCTTTCTTCGGCGCGGCCGCTTTGACCGGGGGCGTCGCCTTGGGGGCGGCGGCCGATTTCGGCGCGGGCTTTGCCGTTTTCGCCGACGCAGCCTTCGACGGGCCGGCCACTTTCGCGGCGGCTTCCGGCCTGGCCTTAGCGACCGGTTTCGCGGGCGCCTTTGGCGGCTCCTTCTTGGCCGGCGCGGCGGCCTTCACAGGCGCCGGCGCGGCTTTCTTGGCGGCTGCGGCCTTCGGCGCGGCAGCCGCCTTGGGAGCGGGCTTAGAATTGGCGGACTTCTTGGTCGGCAAGGGTTTTCTTACGCCTCCGAGGCGGCCTCACCCTCAGCAGCGGCCGGCGCGTTTGCAGCAGCGCGTTCAGCCATCTTCTTACCGGGTTGGGCCTTGTTGGGGTTATTGCGGGTTTCGCGCTTCATAACGCCGGCCTGGTCAAGAAACCGTGCAACACGGTCGGTCGGCAGGGCGCCTTTTTTCATCCATTCTTGAATGCGCTCGAGTTTCAGCAGGACCCGGTTCGGGTCATCGGACTTCAATATAGGATTGTAGGTGCCGACTTTCTCGATGAAACGCCCATCGCGCGGGCTACGGCTGTCGGCCACAACGATTGAGTAGAACGGACGCTTCTTGGCGCCGCCGCGGGCCAAACGGATTTTCAGGGACATTTTCTAAGCTTCTCCTTTGAACTCTTAGCTTTTTTTGTTGCTTCCGGGAAGCCCCGGAAGGCCCCCAGGAAGCCCTGGAAGCGCAGAATGAGGGTTAAGGCCCGGTAGCGGTTTGCCGGAACCGAGCTGTTTTAGCGCCTCAGGGGAAGGCATGCCGCCTCCCATCCCAGGCATGCCGAAAGGCATTTTGCCCTTACCCATGGCCTTGGCCATGTCCGCCATGTTGCGGTGCATCTTAAGAAGGCGGTTCACCTCCACGACCTCGACGCCTGCGCCTCTGGCGATCCGGGCGCGTCGGCGGCCATTGAGCAGGTCAGGTTTGGCCCGTTCCGCTTTGGTCATTGAACGGATAATGCCGATCTGGCGGCGCAGCTGGCGGTCATCGAGCTGCGCTTCGGAAATCTGGCTCTTAATCTTTTGGGCCCCGGGCAGCATGCCCATGACACCCTTGAGGCCGCCGATCTGGATCAGCTGGTTCAGCTGCTTTTCCATGTCGTCGAAGTCGAAGCGGCCCTTGGCCATCTTCTTGGCGAGCTTTTCGGCCTCGTCACGGTCGACCTGCTCAACCGCCTTCTCGACCAGGCCAACGATGTCGCCACGGTCGAGGATGCGGCCGGCGATGCGGCTGGCGTCGAACGGCTCCAGCGCGTCCGGGCGTTCGCCGGCGCCGAGAAACTTGATCGGCAGCCCGGTGACGGCGCGCATCGAAAGGGCTGCGCCCCCACGGCCGTCGCCATCGGCGCGGGTCAGCACGAGGCCGGTCAGCGGTAGGCGCTCATGGAAGCGCTTCGCCGTTTCCACCGCGTCCTGGCCGGTCAGGCTGTCGGCCACGAGCAGCACTTCGCCCGGCTTGGCGATCTGCGCGATCGAGGCCGCTTCCAGCATCATCTCTTCGTCGAGCGTGGTGCGGCCGGCGGTGTCGAGGATGAGGACGTCATGACCGCCGAGGCGGGCCGCGGTCAGCGCGCGCTTGGCGATTTCAGCCGGCGGCTGGCCCGCCACGATTGGCAGCACATCAACGCCAATGCTTTTGCCGAGCGTCGAGAGCTGCTCCATCGCCGCCGGACGGCGCGTATCGAGCGACGCCATCAACACGCGCTTGCGTTCCGTCTTGGTCAGACGGTTGGCGATTTTGGCGGTGGTGGTGGTTTTGCCGGAGCCCTGTAAGCCGGCCATCATGATGACGTTCGGCGGCTCGCCGTGAATGCGCAGACCTTCCGGCGGGCCTTCGCCGCCCAGGGTCTCGACCAGCGTGTCATAGACGATCTTGATGACCTGCTGGCCGGGCTTCACCGCCTTAATGACGTTTTCGCCGACCGCTTCAACGCGGACTTTGGCGATGAAATCCTTCACCACCGGCAGCGCGACGTCGGCCTCAAGCAGGGCGACGCGCACTTCGCGCAGCGCCGCATCGACGTCTGCCTCGCTGAGCGCGCCGCGCCCAGTGAGCTTGTCGAAGACGCCGCCAAGGCGTTCTGTCAGGGCCTCAAACATCAAAACTCCACATCATGCGCCGCGCAAAGCAGTTTTACCCCGCCGGACGATCACGTCGGGCGGGGTGCCTCGCCAGCCTCCAGACCCTGATATGGGTCCTGTGCCGGTCAAAGCGCAGCTCAAAGCTGGCGCATGGGCGGGGCTTTTAGGGGGAAGGGGCGGAAAGGTCAAACCAGGGGCTGGTTCCGGGACAGGCGCCCTGTAACGTCGCTGACCCATGGATGGCTTCACCAAGACCGCGTTCGCCGCGCCGATTGCCGGCAAGACCCAGGCGTTTGACGTTTATCGTCTGGGCGCGGGTCCGCCCGTCCTCCTCATGCAAGAGCTGCCGGGTATCGGCGAAGAGGTGATCGCGTTGTGCCATCGGCTGGCGGATGCGGGCTTTGAGGTGTGGGCGCCGCATTGGTTTGGGCCGCTTGGGCGCACCGATGTGAATGGGAACCTCGCTCGCGTCCTCTGCATGCGCCGCGAGTTCCAAATTTTCGCCAAACGCAAATCGAGCGCCATCGTCGATTGGATGCGGGCGCTCTGCGCGCACGTGGCGAAGGCGACGGGCCATGAACGTATCGGCGTGATCGGCATGTGCTTGAGTGGCAATTTCGCGCTGACCTTGATCGCTGAAGAAAACGTATGGGCGGCCGTCGCGTCCCAACCCTCGCTTGCGATCCGCGCGCCGGGCTCGTTGCATATGAGCGAGGCGGAGATTGCGGCGACCCGTGTGGCGCTCGATGCGAAAGGCGCCATGCATGCCTATCGTTTTGAAGAGGACGGATTCTGCACCGGCGAGCGCTTTGCGGCGATCGATGGCGCATTCAACGATGATGCGGTGCGTGTGGTGACGCATGTGATCGCTGGGCGCGGACACGCCGTGCTGTCGCGCCATTATGACAATGCGCCAGGCAGTCCTACTGCCGCTGCGATGCAAGAAGTGATCGGCTATCTGCGGCGGCAACTCAGTTAGCGCACGACGCCACGGCAGCGCGTGCGCGAGTTTGCGATGCGGGACAATTCGTGACGCAGGCGGCGCCTTTGTTGCCGCCCTAACGCGCAGTTCATCTCCGGGTTCAAGGCGAGCGCGGTTCCCGTGTGCGGTCGCCACAGCATTAAAATTCTCGGGCTTTTTCTAGACTTTTTGTTGACGCGGCGAAATTGGTTACCGCACACTCGCGCCAAGGGTGTGGGGAAGTCAGCCTTCAAAAATCACAGAGGGTGTCACCATGAAGACCACCAAGAACGCGCCCAAGGGCGTGCTCGCCAAATTGCTGATGTCGGCGTCCATCGTCGCTGTTGCATCGATGGTCGCGAAAGATGCGCACGCGACTGTTGTGCGCGATGACGACGTCATCTCCGTCGACGCCAACGGCCAAAACGATGAGACGGTCGACCTCGACAACGAATGGGGCGGCGTCGGGCAGATGTTCTATCTGTACGAGGACGCCGACGGCTTGTGGCTTTCAACCTGCACCGGTTCGCTGATCAATCCGCGCACGGTGGTGTTCGCGCAGCATTGCACTGGCGGCAGCCCAGACGAAGCGTTTGGCCCGACCGATACGCCGAACCGCATGAGCTTTGCTTTCAACGCCGTCGGCAATTTGGCCGCGCGCAATGAATGGTTGTTCGACGAAGATGGCTTCCTGCGCGATTGGACGGATGCGTCGCAATGGTCGAGCATTCCCGAACTCAATCTCTACAACGTGTTACAAGTGCAATCGGTGTTCAACGCGCAGGAATTCTTCCCGGGCGGCGATCTCTCGATGGCGACGTTCGATTCACCGGCGATCAATTTGCCTACTTACGGCATGTTGTTCTCACCGCTGACTGGGCCGACACATGCGGCTGTCGGCGGCTATGGCGGCACGGGCGATGGGACGAACGGGCCGTATATCGGCATAGATTATAAGCGCCGCATCGGCGAGAACATGATCGACGGCTTGTTCTCGCAGGCGGATTTCCTGGCCGCGACCTTCGTCATCCCAGGCCTCGATTACGGCGTCGAGGGCAGTCAGCTTCTCTATCACATCGACTTTGATAAGCCGGATCGCATCGCCGACGATTGCACGCGCGTGGACTTCATCCTGGGTCCGAACGACCTCATCTGCAATACGCCGTCGGATGGTCCGAACGCGTACGGGCCGTTGATCACGTACGATTTCACTTCGGCGATCAGCACGGGCGATCACATCGATTGGTATCCGGGCGATGCACTAGAGCACGAAGTGGGCACCGCGGGCGGGGATTCCGGTTCGGCGCTGTTTGCCGACGAAATCTATTCGCGGCCGTTGATCACGGGTGTGCTGAGCGGCGGCTGGACATTCACCAGCGCCAATGGCGGTTATGGGGACGTCTCGTACTACAATCCCCTGTTCCTGTTCCGCGATTGGATCGTGGAGAACAATCCGTACGTCTATGCGTCCGCACGCAACGGCAATCGCAATTGGAGCAATCCATCGACCTGGGTTCAGAACATGGACCCGAACTATTTCTACATTGATCGCTTTGGTCGTGTGAGAAATGGCCTGCCGAGCGACGCCGAGCCCGGCTATTACGCCGACACCCCGAAATGGGGCACGGTGTTCGATCTGGACATCCCGGGCGACATCGAAGGCGCGACCTCGCCAGAGACAGCGCTGGCGGCGTCGGGTTCTCTCGCGACCAACGCCGCGGCTGTGCTTGAAGGTTGGGGCGGCTCCGGCGGCGGTTCATCCGGCGGCAGTTCATCGTCGGGTCCCACAGCCAGCAATGGCGGTCCAACCGGGCCCGGTTCGACCGGCTTTGTGCCGAACAATGATTTCGGCGCGTTCGGCGATTGGGCCGATTCCTCCGACGGCACGGCGCGCTTCTACGATGTGACGCTCAACAATATCGGCCGCACGCGCGTTGATATGAATGTGGAGATCGACAATCTCACGGTCTCCGGCCATTTGACCGAACTCGACATCCGCTCGGCCTATCAGTTCAATTCGCTGATCGCGGTCGATCATGCGCGCGGGTTCGTGAACGTCGACGGCGCGTTGGCGACGCGTGAATACATGTTGTGGGGCGGATTCCTCACCGGTCGCGGCTCGATCACAGCGCAGACGGTCTACAATGTGAACGGTGTGATCTCGGCGGGTGAGCTCACCAATGTTGGCGCGCTCACCATCAATGGCGATTACGTTCAGACCTCGCACGGCGACATGGTCGTCAATGTTCAGCGTCACCGCAACACGATCACCAACGACTTCTTGCTGGTGAACGGTGCGGCTAGCCTTGACGGCGACGTGTTCGTTGTGCCGGTCAACGCGCAGAGCTTGCCGCGTTGGAATGACGTGTACACCGTGCTGAATGCCGACGCGGTGGTCGGCAATTTTGACGATGTGAACCTCGTCACGGTTGGGCCGAGCTTGTACGGCGATAGTATTGTGCGTGCGAATGGCAATGTCGACGTGGTCGTGAAGGCGCGGCCCCTCGGCGGCTGGTTCGGCGCCGGCCACCGCCTGCATTCGCTGGGCGAGGCCATCGATGTGCTGCGGTGGGGCGGCCACTACAATGGTTTCACCAACCTCTTCACGTTGGTCGATACGGCAAGCTACGCCACGTTCGATAACACCTTGTTCGGTCTGACGCCGACCAACTCGTTCCAAACCGTGCCGCTCGCGGTCCAATTCTCGCAAGGCTTTACGCTCGATCTCGATACGCGCACGGCGGAGCTTCGCGCTGGCGTGCGCGGCTTGAGCCAGCGCAGCGCGTTGGCGGGGCGCCGCATTGCGGCGGCAGGCGCCAATTCCAATCCGACTGAAGCTGCGCGGCTCAGCAGCGTCGGCGGGCAGGCGATTGATCCGAATGCACGGCTTGGCTTCTTCATTTCCGGACACGGTAATCTCACCGCGATCGGCGATGAAGGCTTTGAGGACGATCGCTACAATCCGTCGTCACTCTCGGCGTTCAGCACAGCGGATATGACGGTCGGCATGGATTATCGCGTCGATGACGGGTTCGCGCTCGGCATCGCCTCGACCATGTCGCGCTATCTCGCCAGCGATGAGCGCACCGGCTCCACGCCGATGAACCACACCGGATATGGCGTGCTGGCGTATGCCACCTGGTGGGACGGCAATTGGAATGTCGATTCCTATGTCGGCGTCGCGCACCATGATTACGACATGGCGCGTCTACCGGGCATGAGCATCGCCAACGAGGCCGAGTCCGAAGCAGGCGCGACGCAATCCATGGCGGGCGTGCGTGCTGGCTATACGTTCGAGCCGATTGAAGGCCTGTCGCTCGGGCCTGCGGTCGCGCTGAGCTATGTGAACCTGCAACTTGACGGCTACACCGAGTATGGCGGCGGCGAGTTTGCGCTCGACGTCGCGGCGCGGTCGCTGGATTCGGTGACGGTCGAAACGGCGCTGCAATTCGCTTATCGGCCGGAGTTCAGCGGTCGTTCGCCGCTGTCGGCGTACGGCCGTGTGGGTCTGGTCACCGAATTGGCGGATGGCGTGGACCGCGTGAACGCCTACTTCCTGGCGGCGCCAGAAGCCGCGTTCAGCATCGATAACGAACTCGATCACGAATGGGTCGCGAGTTCGGCTGGGCTATCCTACCAATTCAGCGAGGATCTCTCGGCCCACATTGAAGCCAGTTCCGACACTGGCCGCGGCGTGTTGTCAAACACGAGCGTGCAAGCCGGATTCAACTGGCGCTTCTGATCCAGCCGCATCAATTGCCCGAGGGGCGGACTTCGGTCCGCCCCTGTCTTTTGCCTTTATGAGAGAAGGCGTGCGACTTCTTCGCCGATTGCTAGGGATGAGGTGAGTCCGGGACTCTCGATGCCGAACAGGCAGACCAGATTGGCGAGGCCGTGATCGGCTGGCCCGTCGATGACGAAGTCGCTTTGGCTTTCGCCGGGACCGTGAATCTTCGGGCGGATGCCGGCATAGTCCGGCTGCAGCGCGCCGTCCGGGAGATTGGGCCAGAAGCGCCGCACGGTTTGATAGAAGGTCGCGGCGCGGGCGGGATCGACGACATAATCCTCGTAATCAACGTATTCGAGATCGGGCCCGAAGCGGGCGACCCCGCCAAGGTCGCGCCGATAATGTGTGCCCAGCGCGCCTGGAATCGGTGGTGGATAGATGAGGCGCGCGAACGGCGCTTTGACGCCCTGGAGTGCAAAGTAATTGCCTTTGCCCAGATGTTGCGCGGGGATCCGCGCGGAGGGGAAGCCCTCGATCACGCGGGCGCAGGCTTGCGCGCTGAGGCCAGCGGCATTGATGAGGCGCGCGGCCGTGATGGTGGTGGGCGCCTCGCCGCCGACGGCGATGGTGAACGTGTCGCCCGTGCGGCGCGCGCCTTCGAACGGCGCATTGAGCACGACGGCGCCGCCATGCGCTTCGATCTCACCTTGAAGGGCGGCCATATAGCCATGCGCATCGAACACGCCGCTCTCGCGTGACTCCAACGCCGCCACGACGCGCAATTCCGGCTCCAGGGCGCGCGCCTCGGCGCCGTTCAGCCAGCGTATGCCTTCGACCCCGTTGATCTTGCCTTGACGGGCGAGTTGATCGATCGCCGATATCTCGCTGTCTTCTGTCGCGACAATGAGTTTGCCGCATTTGTCGTAGGCGACGTTGTGCGCGTCCAAGAAGGCGTACAATGCGCGTCGGCCCTCTACGCATAGCCGCGCTTTCAGCGACCCGGTCGGATAGTGCAAGCCGGCGTGAATCACCTCGGAATTGCGCGATGAGACGCCCGCGCCGATATGGCCGGCGCGCTCGAGCACGAGCACGCTCTGCCCGCGCAAAACCAGGGCGTAACCGGTGGCGAGGCCCACAGCGCCTGCGCCGACGATAACGGCGTCGAAATCTGCCATAGAAATATTGCGCTCCGTGGCTCGCAAATAGCGAAATGCCGATTTCAGTTAATGGATAGGAAAGCAGCACGACCATACACACGGTGCAACGGGGGCGGTCGTGTTCAATTTTCTTGACGCATCCATGGTCGCGGCGGCGCGCGGGCGGGTGTCGAGCTTGCGCTGGCGTTTGACCATTGGCGCATTGTTCGCGGCGGGCGCTGCGTTCGTCTTGAATTCGATCTCTGCGGGCCTCGGTTGGTATTTGGCGATCCTGTTGTCGATGGGCTTCGACTACATGCTCGGCAATTCTTACCTGGACGCCCGCGGCGAGGCGGAGAAGCGCACCGCCGGCGCGCTGTTCGTCTGCGGCTGCCTGTTTTCGATTATGATTTTCTGCGCCATGCCGATGGTCTTGTCGGCCTTTGGCGGACGTTCCGGCCGGGTGCTCGGCGTGCTCATGGCGGCGAGTTCGCTCGTCAGCGTCATGTTGTTCACGTTCCAATCGACCCGCTTCATGGCGCTCTGTGCCGTGCCATCGACGCTCGTTCTGCTGGCGATGCCGTTCATTCCGTTCGGCCAAGCGCCGTCCGATGCGTATCAAGGCGCGATTGGCGTCGGCTGCGGCGTGGTCGGATTCTTGGCTTATATCGGCCGTTCGGCGCTCAACAATACGCAGATGGTCAACGCGTGGCGCGCGGCGAACCAGGCTGCCAAGGATCGCCAACTGGAAGCCGAGTTGAAGCGGGCTGAGGCTGAGGAAGCCAACCGCGCGAAATCAGAATTCCTAGCGGTGATGACGCACGAATTGCGCACCCCGCTCAACGCCGTGATCGGCTATGCCGAGATCATCCAGGAAGACTTGGAGGCGGACGGACGTAAGGAGCTGGCCGACGACGCCGCGCGCATCAGCGGCTCGGCGCGTCATTTGCTTGGTTTGATCGATCAAATTCTGAGTCTCTCCTCCGTCGACGCTGGTAGGGATGGGCTATCGCCGCGCGACGTCGACGTCCGAAAAATGCTGGAAGAGGCCGTGCACGCCCTGCGCGACGAAGCGCGGGAGGCTGGCAACAGGATTTCGCTGCGTGTCGAGCCGGATGCTGAATGGGCTTACACGGACGGCGGCAAACTGCTCGTCTGCGCGGCGGCGGTGCTCTCCAACGCCGTGAAGTTCACCAGCAATGGGCTCATCGCCGTGACGGCCGCGCGCGAGGAGATCGACGGACGCAACCACCTTGTGATCTCGGTGTCGGACACCGGCGTAGGCATAAAGGCCGAGGATATCGACCGCGTATTCAAACCGTTTACGCAGATCGATGGTTCGTCGACGCGGGCCAAGGGCGGCATGGGGCTGGGGCTTTCGATCGCCCAACGCATGGCCCAAACCCTGAGCGGAGAAGTCAGCGCTGTCAGCGAGTTTGGCGCCGGCTCCACCTTTACCATTCGCGTGCCGATGCGCTTGGCGCAGGGCCAAGCGCAAACGACAACATGCGCGGCGGCTTAAGCCAACGCGCTCTCAGCTCTTAGAATGGCACTGGCGGCGTTGACAACGGCGGCAATGCGGATGGCTGCTTGGATTTGCGTGGCCGAAAGCCCGCGTTTGCGCAGCTCTTCTTCGTGGCTGTCCAGGCACATGCCGCAGCCATTGATGGCGGAGACAGCGAGCGACCACAGCTCAAAATCGGCCTTATCGACGCCTGGATTGGCGAGGGCGTTCATGCGCAGGCCGGCGCGCAAGGTGCGATACTCCTCGTTGGCGAGCAGATGCAGCGAGCGATAATAGACATTGTTCATCGCCATGATCGCAGCTGCGGTCTTGGCGGCAGTGTAGGCTTCCGGCGAGAGCTTGGCTTTCGCTTCAGCATCCAGTGCGCGCACCACGTTCGGTTCGCCTGCGCCATGCGCGGACGCCAGAAACGCACCCCACTTTTGCTGATCGTTGAGCGTTGTTTCGCTCGCGAGCGAGCCCAAATTCAGTTTGATGTCTTTCGCATAGTCAGGCAGCGCATCGCGCAATGCGTCGAGCGACATGGTGATTTCCTCGATGTTTGGAAATTGGCCCCGGTGTCCCCGCCCGCCCTCGATAGAGGGCGGGAAAGCGCGTCGCGGGGGGAGGGATTGACGCGCTGGCGGGGATGCCAGTCGCTGCTTACGCGGCGAGCGTTTCACCGCCAACTTGGCGGTTGCACGG
Organism: Vitreimonas sp.; assembly: GCF_036392335.1. Taxonomy (NCBI): domain Bacteria; kingdom Pseudomonadati; phylum Pseudomonadota; class Alphaproteobacteria; order Hyphomonadales; family Hyphomonadaceae; genus Vitreimonas; species Vitreimonas sp. Next base: position 119,421 of record NZ_DASVYD010000066.1, on the reverse strand, counting down.
GCACAGCTCGTCGGTTTGCAACGCGTCAAGAACGCGAAGCGTGTCCTGCGGGTTCCGGCCCACATTGAGGTTCGTCACGTACACGTGCTGAATGACGTTGAACGGATCGACGATGAACGTCGCGCGATAGGCGACGCCATCTTCCGAGCGCACGCCGAGGCCGTCCACGAGTGAGCCGTTGGTGTCTGCGAATTGCCAATGCGGCAGACGCGCCAAGTCCTTGTGCGTGCGACGCCAGGCGAGCTTCACGAATTCATTGTCGGTCGAGCCGCCAAGCACGATGGCGTCGCGGTCTTCAAATTCCTTCGCAAGCTTGCCGAATTCAGCGATCTCGGTCGGGCAAACGAAGGTGAAATCCTTCGGGTAGAAGTAGATGATCTTCCACTTGCCCGGGAACGAGTCACGGGTGAGCGTTTCGAATGCGGATTCACCCTTCTCTTCGTGTTCCATGAAACCGGGCTTCACGCCGGTGATTTTGAATTCCGGCAAAGTCGCGCCGATACCCAGCATAGTTCGTCTCCTGTGTGCGCTGCAGCATAGTTTGCTGCAGCGCAGCGCAGATGAACCTTGAATCACCTTCGATCAAATCGATATAGCCATCTAGAGCTATAGAAAGTGCCTATGGAAGACGCCCGCATTCCCGCTTCGTCCATGCCGACGCTGCGTCAATTGCAGTTTTTGCTCGCTATACGGGCGGAGGGCAGCTTTGTCGCGGCCGCCGACGCAGTGGGCGTGACGCAGCCAACATTGTCCGCCGGGATCAAGGAACTGGAAGCTTCGCTGGGGGCGGTGCTGGTTGAGCGGGGCCGCGCCGGTGCGGTGCTCACGCCTGCGGGCGAAGAGGCGGCGGATCGAGCGGCGCGGGCGTTGAGTGAGGTGGAGGAATTGGTGCGGGCGGTGCACACCGCAGGGGAGCCGTTTTCCGGCTCCTTCCGATTGGGCGCGATCCCGACAATCGCGCCATTTCTTCTGCCGCGCGTCATGCCGATCCTGAAGAAGCGCTTTCCGAAATTACGCTTGCAGATGCGCGAGGATTTGACGGCGCGTCTGGTCGATGCGTTGCGCGCGCGGACGCTCGATGCGGCTGTGATTGCGTTGCCATACGAGGCGCATGGCATCGCGACAGCGCCGGTGGCGGAGGACGAGTTCCTTCTCGTCTGCCCCGAAACACATCCGTTGGCGGATCGGAACGATCTGATGCCGGAGCATTTGCGGTCTGAGGACGTGTTGTTGCTCGAAGATGGCCATTGCCTGCGCGAACACGCTTTGTCTGCGTGCCGGCTGGCGCCGCAGCGGCGCTCGACGGAAGTCGGCGCGACCAGCCTGCACACTCTGGTGCAGATGGTGTCCGGAGGCATGGGCGTGACGCTGTTGCCGAAAATTGCCGCTGAAGGCGGCGTTGCGGCGGGTGCGCATGTGGCCGTGCGCGCCTTCTCTGAGCCGCTGGTCGGCCGCTCGATCGGCGTGGCTTGGCGTGAAGGCGGTCAGCGTGAAGACGAGGCGCGGTTGCTGGCTGACGTGCTGCGCAAAGACTTGTTTGCGCGAGCATAATTCATGAGGTCGGCCAGTCCGGTTTCGACAATTGTTTCGCCAAATGCGGTAGCCGGATCACCAGCCAAACGGCCGACCAGACATTGCCGAGGATAAAGATCGGCGCGGCCCACAGCGCGGCGACTACCCAAGAGCGCTCGGTCAGAAAAACAATCGTGGCGAAGAAGGCAAAGCCGATCAGCAGGTCGACAAGGCTGACCACCCCCCAGGGCAGTGTGGTGATGACATTGAATTGGTCCAGGAACGTTCCATGCAAATCGGGCTTGGCGAAAGCCGCCCACAGGACGAGCCCAAGCAGGGCCAGCCCGCAAATGCCGACAGCGGCGCGTAGAACGTTCATGGTCACCTCTAGTGAGCGCTTTTCACTGCGGGCCGAGCCAAAATCAAGGCGCGCGGCGCGAGTCTCCAACCACATTCCATGTGACCGAGTTGCGAGCCGCTCGCAACTGCGTGTTTGGTTGCGAGTCGGGGCGCACACGACTAGCTTCCGCGCGATTTCGCGGCTGCGGCGCCAGTGCTCTGGCGAGGCGGCCCGATGCGGCTTAGGTGGGGTGCATGGGCCTCGATCTCATTGATTATCTACCGATCCTGATCTTCTTCGCCATCGCTCTGGTGATGGGCGCGGGCTTCCTCATTGCGGCCTGGGTTGTCGCGCCGAAGAGCCCGGACAAGGAGAAGGTGTCGGCTTACGAGTGCGGCTTCAACGCGTTCGACGACGCGCGCATGAAGTTCGATGTGCGCTTCTACCTTGTGTCGATCCTCTTCATCATTTTCGACCTTGAAGTCGCATTCTTGTTTCCTTGGGCGATCACGCTTGGCGGCATGGACCCAGCCCTCGGCCAGTTCGCGTTCTGGTCGATGATGGCGTTCCTCGGCGTGTTGACCGTTGGCTTTATCTACGAATGGAAGAAAGGCGCGCTCGAATGGGAGTGATTACGCCAGCAGGCAGCGCCGCGCGCGCCGGCGTCGAAGGCGGCTTCCCGGTCAAGGAAGACGATCCGTTTTACACGGGGCTTTCGGACCAGCTTGCCGATAAGGGTTTTCTCGTTGCGGCCGCTGACGATCTCGTCACCTGGGCGCGAACGGGTTCGCTGATGTGGATGACGTTCGGCCTCGCGTGCTGCGCGGTCGAGATGATGCAAGCGTCGATGCCGCGTTATGACGTCGAGCGCTTTGGCTTTGCGCCGCGCGCCAGCCCGCGTCAGTCCGACGTCATGATCGTGGCGGGCACGCTCACCAACAAAATGGCGCCGGCGCTGCGCAAGGTTTACGATCAGATGCCGAACCCGCGCTACGTGATCTCGATGGGGTCATGCGCGAATGGCGGCGGCTATTATCATTACAGCTACGCCGTCGTGCGCGGCTGCGATCGCGTCGTGCCGGTGGACATTTACATCCCAGGCTGCCCGCCAACCGCGGAAGCGCTCGTGTACGGCATTCTGCAGTTGCAGCGTAAAATCCGCCGCGAAGGGAATATTGTGCGATGAGCCAGTCCCTGGACGATCTGGGCGCGCATATCGCCGCGTCGATGACGAGCGCGATCACTGGTCAAACCATCGCGGTCGGCGAACTGACGCTGACGGCGAAGGCCGATCAGATCCACACGGTCTTGACCTTCCTGCGTGACGATCCGCGCTGCCGTTTCACCACTTTGATCGACATTTGCGGCGTCGACTATCCTGAGCGCGGCAAGCGTTTCGATGTCGTCTATCATTTGCTGTCGATGCATCTGAACCAGCGCATCCGCATCAAGATCGAGACTGACGAAGAGGCGGCTGTGCCAAGCGTCGCCAGCATCTTCCCATGCGCGGACTGGTTCGAACGCGAGGCGTTCGACATGTACGGCATCCTATTTTCGAACCACCCGGACCTGCGCCGCTTGCTCACGGATTACGGCTTCCAAGGCTGGCCGCTGCGCAAAGATTTCCCGCTCTCGGGTCACGTCGAAGTTCGCTACGACGCCGAACAGCAGCGCGTGGTCTATGAGCCGGTGAAGCTCACGCAAGCCTTCCGCAATTTCGATTTCTTGTCTCCCTGGGAGGGGATGACGCTTCCAGGCGATGAGAAGGCCAATGGCTGACGATCTCTCCAACGCGCCGACTGAAGAGAAGCGCACTTTCACCATCAATTTCGGACCGCAGCACCCGGCCGCGCACGGCGTGTTGCGCCTTGTGCTTGAGCTCGACGGCGAAGTGGTTGAGCGCGTCGATCCGCATATCGGCCTGCTGCATCGCGGCACCGAGAAGCTGATCGAGTACAAAACCTACCTGCAGGCGATCCCGTATTTCGACCGTCTCGATTACGTCGCGCCAATGAACCAGGAGCACGCTTTCTGCCTGGCGATCGAAAAACTCGCCGGCATCGAAGTGCCGCGGCGGGCGCAGATCATCCGCGTGCTCTACAGCGAGATCGGTCGAATCCTGAACCATTTGCTGAACGTCACCACGCAAGCGATGGACGTCGGTGCGCTGACGCCGCCGCTCTGGGGCTTTGAAGAGCGCGAAAAGCTGATGGTGTTCTATGAGCGCGCTTGCGGGTCGCGCATGCACGCCAACTACGTCCGCCCAGGCGGCGTGCACCAGGATTTGCCGCCTCAATTGATCGACGACATCGAAGCTTGGTGCGCGCAATTCCCGGCCAAGGTGCACGACATCGAGGGGCTGCTCACGAACAACCGCATCTTCAAACAGCGCAACGTCGACATTGGCGTCGTCAGTCAAGAAGATGCGCTGAAATGGGGCTTCTCGGGCGTCATGGTGCGCGGCTCGGGCCTTGCCTGGGATTTGCGTCGCTCGCAGCCCTACGAAATCTACAACGAGCTCGATTTCAGAATTCCGCTCGGCAAAAACGGCGATTGTTATGATCGCTACCTCTGTCGTGTCGAGGAAATGTACGAGTCGACGAAGATCATGCAGCAATGCGTGAAGCTGTTGCGTCAGACTCCTGGCCCGGTGTTGCCGGAGAATTCCAAGTACGCGCCGCCGCGCCGGGCGGAGATGAAGCAATCGATGGAAGCGCTGATCCATCACTTCAAACTCTACACGGAAGGCTTCCACGTGCCGGCTGGCGAGGCTTACGCGGCGGTCGAAGCGCCGAAGGGTGAGTTCGGCGTCTATCTCGTCAGCGACGGCACCAATAAGCCGTACCGCCTGAAGATCCGCGCGCCGGGCTTCCCGCACCTCGCGGCGATGGATTATCTCTGCAAAGGCCACATGCTGGCCGACGTTTCCGCCGTGCTCGGCTCGCTCGACATCGTGTTCGGGGAAATCGATCGGTGAACCCGGAGCATGGACCGCTGATGCTGTGGATCGAGGGCCTTGTCGCCCTCGTGATCGCGCTCGCGTTCCTGGTGCATGCGTTCATCGCCTTCAAAGCGGAGCATGTGGAGCACCATCCAGCGCGCGTACGCATTGGCGCGGCGATCCAGGGCCTCGCCATTGGCCTGATGATCGGCTTCGTCGTGGTGCCGCTGCGCATGCAATATATGGACGTGCTCGATCCGCGTGCGGCCCCGGGGCTCTCGACGCTCTCGTTTCTGCCCGCGCTGTTGATGCTAATCGCGGTCCGCCGCGGCGCGTTGCTCAAGGCGCCGGTGTTGAAGACGTATCTGCGCGCCTATCGCCGCGCCTCGCTGCTGAAGGCGCGCGATGATGCCGATAAAGCGTTGGCAAAACTTGATAAAATCGAAGGCCGAGGAGCGACGGCATGAGCGCCGTGGATGTCGTCCAGCGCCAGCTTGAGGCGTACAATGCGCAAGACATGGACGCCTTCCTGGCGACCTATGCGCCGGATTGCCAGATTTGCGATCTGAACGGCGCCGTCACGCAGAACGGCCGCGATGAAATTCGCGCGCGTTACGCGGCGATGTTCGCGCAATTCCCGGAGAACAAGGCGCGGCTCGTGCATCGCATGAGCCTTGGCGACGTCGTCATCGATCATGAAGACGTGGTGCGTGGCCCGAACGGTCCGCGCCTTGAAGCCATCGCCATCTATACTGTCAAAAACGGGCAGATCGCCCGCGTCGATTTCGTGAAGTGAGAAGAGCATGAGCGTCCGTCGTCTCGCCGCCGAACAACCCGCCAGCTTCGCGTTTTCCGACGCGACGATGGAGCAAGCGCGTTGGTGGATGTCCAAGTATCCGCCGGAGCGGAAGCAATCAGCCGTGATTCCGATCTTGTGGCTGGTGCAGAAGCAAGAAGGCTGGGTGAGCGAGCCCGCGATTCAAGCGATCTCGCAGCTTCTGGAGATGCCGCTGATCCGCGTGCTGGAGGTCGCGACCTTCTACACGATGTTCCACCTTTCGCCGGTCGGTAAGCACCATTTCCAGCTCTGCGGCACGACGCCATGCGCGTTGCGTGGCGCGGAGGATTTGAAGGACGTTTGCAAGCGCCGAATTGGCGCCAAACACGCGGTGAGCGCGGATGGCTTGTTCTCGTGGGAAGAGGTCGAATGCGTCGGCGCCTGTGTGAATGCACCGGTGATCGCGATCGACGATTATTATCACGAAGACCTGACGCCGGACGCCCTCGAAGCGTTGATGGACAAACTGGCGCGTGGTGAGAAGATTGAGCCGGGTTCGGCGATTGGCCGCGACGCCTCTGCGCCTGTCGGCGGCACGAGCGTACTGACTGATCCCGCGATGTATGACGGCTCGCTGGGCCAGAAAATCACGCTACCGAATTTGCCGGAGAAGGTGTGAGCGAGAACCGCACGCCTCCGCCATTCCGCCACACAAGAGGGCGGCTGCCGTTCGATCCGGACGCCTTTTCGCGTGCGCCGAAGCAGGGCGCGGCGATCGTAGTTTATGGCGTGCTGACGCTCGGTTTAATCGGCGTGGCGGCATACATGGCGCTGGTTGAGCAGCGCCCATTGGCGAGCGGCTACGTGGCAGGCCCCGCAATCGGCGCGGCTTGGTTTGCTTTGCGGCTCTTCATGTCGCTTGCGCCGCGAGGTGGGCGATGAACGCGCCGAACCTTGATACGCCCGAAGCACGCGACGCCTATCGCGCTGAGCTGCGCGGCATCGCGCGCGGGCCGCGCATGATTGGTTTTATCGTCGTGATCGCCGGCGCTGGTCTCTTGATCACGGCGAAGTCGGCGGAGGCGCCGGCGCCATGGCTTTTGAATCTGGGTTGGATCGTGTTGGGCGCAGGGTGGCTTATCCTGCTCTACGCCATGATCCAGCGCACACTTTATCACCGCCGCCGCATGCGCGGCGCGGACACGCAGGACTGAGATATGCTCGCGGATAAGGATCGCATTTTCCTCAATCTCTACGGGACGCGTGGCGCGGACCTGGAGAGCGCGAAGAAGCGCGGCGCCTGGAACGGCACCAAGGACATGCTCGACGCCGGGCGTGACTGGATCATTCAGCAGGTGAAGGATTCCGGTTTGCGCGGCCGCGGCGGCGCAGGCTTCCCGACAGGCTTGAAGTGGTCCTTCATGCCGAAGGAAGTGAAGGACCGGCCGCACTATCTCGTCGTCAACGCAGACGAGTCTGAGCCGGGCACGTGCAAAGACCGCGATATCATGCGCCACGATCCGCATCTGCTGATCGAAGGCTGCTTGGTCGCGTCGTTCGCGATGCAGGCGCACGCTTGCTACATCTATGTGCGCGGCGAGTACGTCGCCGAACGCGAAGCGATGGAGCGCGCGATCAAGGAAGCCTACGAGGCTAAGCTCGTGGGCAAGAACAACGTACATGGCTGGGATTTCGACATCTACATGCACCACGGCGCGGGCGCCTACATTTGCGGCGAAGAAACCGCGCTGCTCGAAAGCCTCGAAGGCAAGAAGGGCCAGCCGCGCCTGAAGCCGCCATTCCCGGCCAATGTCGGCCTCTATGGCTGCCCGACCACCGTGAACAATGTGGAATCGATCGCGGTCGCGCCGACGATCATTCGCCGCGGCGCCAAATGGTTCGCGAGCATCGGCCGCGCTAACAATACGGGCACGAAGGTGTTCTGCGTTTCAGGCCACGTGAATAAGCCGCTCAACATCGAAGAGGCGATGAGCATTCCGCTGAAGACGCTGCTTGAAGAGCATGCCGGCGGCGTACGCGGCGGCTGGGGCAATCTGAAAGCGGTGATCCCAGGCGGGTCATCGGTACGGATGCTGAAGGCCGAAGAGTGTGAAACCATGCTGATGGATTTCGACTCGCTGTCGGCCGCGCCGCACCGCTCGGGCCTCGGCACCGCGGCCGTGATCGTCATGGATCAATCGACCGATATGATCCGCGCGATTTCGCGCATCGCCTATTTCTACAAGCACGAAAGCTGCGGCCAGTGCACGCCGTGCCGTGAAGGCACTGGCTGGATGTGGCGCGTGCTCGAGCGCATGGCGAAGGGCGAAGCCGATCACAGCGAAATCGATCTGCTGCTCGATGTGGCCGGCCAAGTGGAAGGCCACACGATCTGCGCGCTTGGCGACGCCGCCGCGTGGCCGATTCAAGGCCTGATCCGCTGCTTCCGCGGCGAAATCGAGCAGCGCATCGATCGCTACCGCGCCGCGAAGGGCATCCACCAAGTCCGCACGCCGGTGGCGGCGGAGTAGGGCGTGAAGCACTTCCTCCTCATCTACACCTACGCACCGGACTACCTCGAAAAGCGCGCGGCGCATCGGGCGGTGCACTTGGAAAAGGCGCGGGCGTCGGCGGCGCGCGATGAGTTGCAACTCGGTGGCGCGGTGCCGAGCGACGAGCCGCCATTTGGCTTGCTGCTGTTCAAATCCGAAACCCCGGCGGTGGCCGAGGAGTTCGCCAAGAGCGACCCTTACGTCACGCAAGGCGTGGTCACCGGCTGGTGCGTACGGGAATGGATCACTGTCGTGGGCAAGGACGCGCTGACCCAAGTCTGAAGCCCAAGCATGAAAACGGAGCGGTTCTTCACCGCTCCGATCCATTAGTAGTCTAGCGTCTCCGCTCGAACTTTATTGCGGGCGCTTTGGTCGCCGTCGCGATTCTTCTCGACCCGTTCTTGATCGCGTTCCGGACGCTCTTGGCCCGGTTGGCGGTCGCCTTGATCCGGTCTGCCAGGTTGCGCTTGGCGTTCGCGTTCCTGGTTCGGCTGTTGTTGGTTCGCCATGGCTAAGCTCCTTGGTTGCCCGCCCGTGCATCACCAACCCCCGAGCATGCCCGCCGTTCCGGCAAAATCGCAGTTCCGCCCGAGGCTTACGCAGGATAACGGAACAATCGCGCGGATCGTTTCGGTGACGCCTAAATGCGTGAGAATCGTTCGCAGAAAGCACCTCTGAATGCGGACGTTTAGCCCCCTTGCGGCGACGCAATAAATCGTCCATGCGCGTCCGCGAAACGGGCCTCTGAAATGACGAAGATTCTCGTCGACGGTGCTGAAGTCGACGTACCTCCCGAATACACGTTGCTGCAGGCTTGCGAGGCTGCGGGCGCTGAGATTCCGCGCTTCTGCTATCACGAGCGCCTGTCCATCGCCGGCAATTGCCGGATGTGCCTCATTGAGGTGAAGGTCGGTGGGAAATCCGGCCCGAAACCGGTCGCTTCGTGCGCGCAGCAAGTGAAAGATTTGCCGCCGCCGCGCGACGATAAGCTCAACGAACTCGTCACCAACAGCGCCACCGTCGATAAGGCGCGCAAAGGGGTGATGGAGTTTCTGCTCATCAATCATCCGCTCGATTGCCCGATCTGCGACCAGGGCGGCGAGTGCGATTTGCAGGACCAATCCGTCGCTTACGGCCGCGGCGGTTCGCGCTTCGATGAGAACAAGCGCGCGGTCGAAGAAAAGTTCATGGGCCCGTTGGTGAAGACGGTGATGACGCGCTGCATTCAGTGCACGCGCTGCGTCCGTTTCGCGACGGAGGTGGCTGGCGTGCCAGAACTTGGCGCGACGGGCCGTGGCGAGGACATGGAAATCACCACGTATCTGGAAGCGTCGCTATCGAGCGAGCTTTCGGCCAACGTGATCGATCTCTGCCCGGTTGGCGCGCTTACCTCGAAGCCGTACGCGTTCAATGCGCGGCCCTGGGAGCTGACCAAGACAGAGACCATCGACGTGATGGACGCGCTTGGCTCCAACATCCGCGTCGATGCGCGCGGCGATGCCGTGCTGCGCGTGCTGCCGCGCGTGAACGAGGGCGTGAACGAGGAATGGATTTCCGACAAGACGCGCTACGCCGAAGACGGCCTATCGCGCCAACGTCTGGACCGTCCGTACATCCGCGAAAACGGCAAGCTGCGCGCGGCAAGCTGGGCCGAGGCGCTTGAAGCGACCGCGAAGGCGCTCTCGGGTGACCCGAAGAAGATCGGCGCGATCGCTGGCGATCTGACGTGCGCCGAGAGCATGAAGGCGACGCTCGATCTCTTCCGCGCGCTGGGCTCGCCCAACACCGATTGCCGCGCCGACGGCGCACAGATCGGCGGCGGCGCGCGTCAATCTTATCTGTTCAATTCCACCATCGCCGGGATCGACGACGCCGACGCGATCCTGCTGATCGGCACGAACCCGCGTCTGGAAGCGCCGGTGCTGAATGCGCGCATTCGCAAGGCCTGGCTGCGTGGCGCCGAAGTCGCGGTTGTCGGCGAAGCGGTGGACCTCACTTATAAGTACAAGCATCTCGGCGCTGGCCCGCAATCGCTGAGCGACCTCGGCGCTTTCGGCGACGTGCTGAGGAACGCGCAAAAGCCGCTGATCATCGTGGGCGCTGGCGCGCTGGCGCGCGCGGATGGCGCGGCTGTCTTGCGCGCCGCTGGCAAGATTGCCGCGGGCCTAGCGAAAGAGGGCTGGAACGCGTTCAACGTGCTGCACAGCGCGGCCTCGCGCGTTGGCGGCCTCGATCTCGGCTTCCTGCCGGCTGAAGGCGGCAAGAGCGCGACGGAGATGCTGAAGGGCGGCCTGGACACGCTTCTGCTGCTCGGCGTCGATGAGGTGGCGTTGCCGAACACGGGCACGGTGATCTATGTCGGCACGCACGGCGATGCGGGCGCGCACCGCGCCGACATCATCCTGCCCGGCGCCGCTTACACCGAAAAGGACGCGACCTGGGTGAACACCGAGGGCCGCGTGCAATATGGCCGGCGGGCCACCTTCCCGAAGGGGGACGCTAAGGAAGATTGGGCCATCATCCGCGCGCTCTCCGGCGCTCTCGGCAAGACGCTGCCGTACGATACGTTGGGCGCGCTGCGCCAAAAGATGATCGCCGATCACCCGACCTTCGGCCAAGTTGATTACGCGCCGGGCGCCGCGGACGCCGCCGGATTCAACGCCGCGAGCATTGGCGCTGATGGCGCGGTCTCGAACGAGCCGTTCCGCAGCAGTGTGGCGGACTTCTATCTCACCAACCCGATCGCGCGCGCCTCGAAGACGATGGCGGAATGCTCACGCCTGCGCGCCGGTGCTGACAAGGTGGCGGCGGAATGAATCCGAGCGCTGATTACGTTCCGCTGATTAATCTCCCGGTCGAGTGGGAGTGGGCGCTCATGAAGACGGGCCAAGTGCTCGGCATCATGATCCTGCTGCTGATCTCGCTGGCGTTCCTGCTGTTGTTCGATCGCAAGGTCTGGGCGGCGGTGCAGCTGCGCAAGGGGCCGAACGTCGTCGGTCCGTTCGGGTTGCTTCAATCCTTCGCCGACTTCTTCAAGTTCGTGTTCAAGGAAATCGTCATTCCGGCGGGCGCGAACAAAACCGTTTTCATTCTGGCGCCGCTCATCACCTTCGTGCTGGCCTTTATCGGCTGGGCGGTGGTGCCCTGGGGGCCGGATATCGTGATCGCCGACCTGAATGTCGGCATTCTCTATCTCTTCGCGATCTCGTCGCTCGGCGTGTACGGGATCATCATGGGCGGCTGGGCTTCAAACTCGAAGTATCCGTTCTTGGGCGGCCTGCGATCGGCGGCGCAGATGGTGTCCTACGAAGTCTCGATCGGCTTCATCATCATCACCGTCTTGCTGCTGGTCGGTTCGCTGAACCTCACCACGATCGTGGAGAACCAGCGCGACGGCATTTGGATGTGGCACGGCTTCCGCCTGTTCAATTTCGCGGAATTCCCGAACAACATCCTCGTCGGTGTCGTCATGCTGGCGATGCTGGTGATGTTTTTTGTCTCGGCGCTTGCCGAAACCAACCGCCCGCCGTTCGACCTGCCGGAAGCGGAATCGGAACTCGTCGCCGGCTACCAGGTCGAATACAGCTCGACGCCGTATCTGCTCTTCATGATCGGCGAGTATCTCAACATCGTGCTGATGTGCGCGATGACATCGATCCTGTTCCTTGGCGGCTGGCATTTGCCCTGGGGCCCGGTCGATAATCCGGCGCTCGGCATGCTGATCTTCTATGTGAAGATCTGGATCATGTTCTTCATGTTCGCGATGGTGAAGGCGATCGTCCCGCGCTACCGCTACGACCAGCTGATGCGCCTGGGCTGGAAGATCTTCCTGCCGACCTCGCTCGTGGCTGTTGTCGTGCTTGGCTATTACGTGACGTTCCTGGCGCCCGACGCCGCCGCAACCGTGGCGGGGGGCTGATGCGCGTGGTTCTCGCTTTCGCCTCACTTGCGGCGCTCGGCGCCTGCCAGACGCTGCCGGCGGTGGTCGTCACCGGCGGCGACACGTTTGACGTGCGCTACGACCCGGCCGTGCAGAGCGAAGCGCAGGTCGACGCACGTGCAAACGAACATTGCGGGACGGTTGCCGCGACCTTCGTGTCCGCCGCCACCCGCTACGATGGTTTCGCGTACCGCACCTATCGGTGCGCGGGGAGATAGAGATGTCGCGCTTACTCCAAGCCGCGAAGGGCGCTTTGATGCTCGACATGATCGGGGGCTTCGCCCTCGGCATGAAGTATTTCTTCACGCGCAAGGCGACGGTGAATTACCCGTTCGAGAAGGGGCCGCTTTCCCCGCGTTTCCGTGGTGAGCATGCGCTACGCCGCTACGCCAACGGCGAAGAGCGCTGCATCGCTTGCAAGCTCTGCGAAGCGATTTGCCCCGCACAAGCCATCACCATCGAAGCTGAGCCGCGCGAAGACGGCTCGCGTCGCACCACGCGCTACGACATCGACATGGTGAAGTGCATTTATTGCGGCTATTGCCAGGAAGCGTGCCCGGTCGACGCCATCGTCGAGGGTCCGAACTTCGAGTTCGCCACCGAGACGCGCGAAGAACTCTATTACGACAAAGAACGTCTGCTCGCGAACGGCGATCGCTGGGAGCGGGAGATCGCGAAGAATTTGGAACTGGACGCGCCTTACCGATAGGGCGTGGCCGTAAACAATGCTCCTCCGCTTGCGGGGGAGCTGTCCGCGAAGCGGACTGAGGGGGCGAAGGTGCTCGGCATCCGCCGGACGCACCCCCTCCGTCGTTGGCTTCGCTCACGACACCTCCCCCGCAAGTGGGTGAGGAGAGGGAGAGCGTAACGCATGTTGGCGAGCATCGCCTTCTACGTGCTGGCTGCGACTGCGATCGTATCCGCGTTTGCGGTGATCTCGGCGCGCAACCCTGTGCACTCCGTTTTGTTTTTGATCCTGACCTTCTTCACGTCGGCGGGATTGTTTGTGCTGCTCGGCGCCGAATTTTTGGCGATGCTGCTGATCGTCGTTTATGTCGGCGCGGTGGCGGTGCTCTTCCTGTTCGTAGTCATGATGCTCGACGTCGATTTCGCCGAGCTGAAGCAGGGCTTCCTGAGTTACGCGCCGATCGGTGCGCTGGTCGCGGCGGCGCTGCTGGGGGAGCTTGGCTTAGTCGCCAGCGCCGCAATGTCGGCAGACGGCGCCCCGATCGCGCTGACGCCGGCCGCGCCCGGCGACGTCACCAACGCCGAAGCCATCGGGCAAGTGCTGTACACGGACTATCTGCTCGTCTTCCAACTCGCAGGACTCGTGCTCTTCGTCGCCATGATCGGCGCGATCGTGCTGACGCTGCGCCATCGTCCGGGCGTCAAGAAGCAGGACATCGCCGCGCAAGTCGGCCGCAAGCGCTCCGAGGGTGTCGAGCTTAAGGACATCCGCCCAGGGCAGGGGATCGGCTGATGGAGATCACGCTCGCCCATTATCTGTTCGTCGCCGCCGCGCTCTTCACGATCGGCGTCTTCGGCATTTTCGTGAACCGCAAAAACGTCATCATCATTCTGATGTCGATTGAGCTGGTTCTGCTCTCGGTGAACATCAATCTCGTCGCGTTTTCGGCCTTCCTGCAGAACCTCGAAGGTCAAATTTTCGCGATGATGGTGCTGACGGTCGCCGCCGCGGAAGCCGCGGTGGGGCTTGCCATTCTCGTCACCTATTTCCGCAATCGCGGCGGCATCGCCGTCGAAGACATCAATCAGATGAGGGGCTGAGACGGTGCAATTCTCCCCCGAAGTCCTGATCGTCCTAGGCCCGCTCGTCGCGGCCGCGATCGCAGGCCTCTTGCAACGCTACATCGGCGACAAAGCCGCGATGGCGATCACTACCGGCTCGGTCGGTGTTTCGCTCGCCCTGTCGTGGCCGATTTTCATCGGCTTCGTCTGGGGCGATGAGACGGCGCGCGTCATCGAGCTGTTCCGCTTCATCGATGTCGCCGGCTTCACCTCCACTTGGAGCGTGCGCATCGACACGCTCTCGGCGATCATGCTCGTGGTCGTGAACACGGTCTCGTTCCTGGTTCACGTCTATTCGATCGGCTACATGGCGGAAGACCCGCACCGCGCGCGGTTCTTCTCCTATCTTTCGTTCTTCACCTTCTCGATGCTTGCGCTGGTGACGGCGAACGACTTCCTGCAGCTCTTCTTCGGCTGGGAAGGGGTCGGCGTCGCCTCGTATCTGTTGATCGGCTTCTGGTTCCAGAAGCGTTCGGCCAATGACGCCTCGATCAAGGCCTTCGTGACCAACCGCGTCGGCGATTTCGGCTTCGCGCTCGGCATCATGGCCGCGTTCTTCTGCTACGGCTCGATTCAATACGACGCCGTGTTCGAAGCCGCGGCCGCCGCCCCCGACATGATGCTGGGCGTTGGCGAAGTGCAATTCCGCGCCATCGAAGTGGTGACCTTCCTTCTGTTCATCGGCGCGATGGGCAAGTCGGCGCAATTCTTCCTACACGTCTGGTTGCCGGACGCGATGGAAGGCCCGACGCCGGTCTCCGCGCTCATTCACGCCGCCACCATGGTGACCGCGGGCGTGTTCATGGTCGCGCGCTGCGGCGAGATGTTCGAGATGGCGCCGCTGACGTCGGGCTTCGTCACCATCATCGGGGCGGTCACGGCTCTGTTCGCCGCGACGGTTGGCCTGGCGCAGAACGACATTAAGCGCGTGATTGCGTATTCGACCTGTTCGCAGCTCGGCTACATGTTCTTCGCGGCGGGCGTGGGCGCCTACAACGCGGCCATGTTCCACCTGTTCACGCACGCCTTCTTCAAGGCGTTGCTCTTCCTTGGCGCGGGCTCCGTCATCCACGGCCTGCATCACGAGCAGGACATGCGCTACATGGGCGGCGTGCGTAAGCCCATGATGATCACCTGGGCGATGATGACGATCGGCACGCTGGCGCTGATCGGTTTCGGCATCCCCGGCATCGGCGGTTTCGCCGGCTTCTATTCGAAGGACGCGATCATCGAAGCTGCCTATGGCAGCCACGGTATCGGCGCGCAATTCGCGTTTTGGTGCGGCATCAGCGCGGCGCTGCTGACGAGCTTCTATTCGTGGCGCCTCGCTTTCATGACGTTCGAAGGCAAGTATCGCGGCAATCCGAACGCGCATCACCACGACGCGCACGGCGCACATGACGTTCACGCGCATGCGGCGCACGATGATCACGGTCACCACGGCCATGACGGCCACCACAAGCCTGCCGACGGTTCAGCGCCCGCGCATGAATCGCCATGGGTGATGCTCGTGCCCTTGTTCGTTTTGGCGGCAGGCGCGGTGCTCGCGGGATATATATTCTATCCGTACTTCCTCGGTCACCATGCCGGCGAGTTCTGGGATCACGCCATTCCGTTCCACGAAGGCCACCACGATTTCCCGACCTGGGTGCTTTGGGCGCCGCTCGTCGTGACGGTGACGGGCTTCTTGCTGGCCATCATCTTCTATCTTTGGAAGCCGGGCGCCTCGAAGGCGATGGCGAAGGGTCCGCTGCACGCGTTCCTCTACAACAAGTGGTATTTCGACGAGATCTACGACTTCATCTTCGTCAAAGGCGCACGCGCCATTGGCGACATCTTCTGGAAGTGGGGCGACCAGAAAACCATCGACGGGCTCGGCCCCGATGGCGTGGCTGCGACGTCGCGCTTCTTCTCACGCAATCTGCGGCGTCTGCAGACGGGCTTTGTGTACCATTATAGCTTCCTCATGCTGATCGCGGCGGTGGCGTTCGGCGCCTATGCGATCTTCGCTGGCATCGGAGGCGCGCCATGAGCGAGTTTCTCGCGGGCTGGCCGCTGCTCTCCATCGTCACGTTCCTGCCGGCGGCGGGCGCCATTTGGGTGCTTGCGGCGCGCGCCATGTTGCGCGGCGAAAATCCGGGCTTCGACCAAGGCGTACGCATCATCACGTTGGTGGTGACGATCGCGACCTTCATCGCCTCGCTCTTTGCGTTCGCGGCGTTCAATCCGAACAATCCGGAATTCCAGCTCACGGAGAATGTGCCGTGGGCCTTCGGCATGTCCTACGCGATGGGCGTCGATACGCTCGCCATGTCGCTGGTGCTGCTGACCACGTTCCTGATGCCGATCTGCATTCTCGCCAGCTGGCACATCGAGAAGCAGGTCGCGAGCTATATGGTGCTCTTCCTCGTGCTTGAGACGCTGATGATCGGCGTCTTCTGTGCACAGGACATCGTGCTCTTCTACGTCTTCTTCGAAGGCGGCCTCATTCCGATGTTCATTCTGATCGGCGTGTGGGGCGGACAGCGTCGCGTCTATGCGGCGTTCAAATTCTTCCTGTACACGTTGCTCGGCTCATTGCTGATGCTGGTCGCGATCGTCGCCATGATGGCGATGGCGCGCAACGCGGGCATCGAAAACCCGTCGAACATACCGGCGCTGACCGCGTTCGCGGCGCAGGGCGGTTTCAGTCCGGATATTCAAATCTGGCTCTGGCTTGCCTTCTTTGCGTCGTTCGCGGTGAAGATGCCGATGTGGCCGGTGCACACTTGGTTGCCGGACGCGCACGTCGAGGCGCCGACGGCCGGCTCGGTCGTGCTGGCCGCCATTCTGCTGAAGATGGGCGGCTATGGCTTCCTGCGCTTCTCGCTGCCGATGTTCCCGGACGCGTCGCACTATTTCACGCCGTTCGTGTTCACGCTTTCTGTGATCGCCATCGTCTGGGCGTCGCTGGTCGCGTTCCGTCAGCTCGATATGAAGAAGCTGATCGCCTACTCGTCCGTGGCGCACATGGGTTTCGTCACGCTCGGCATCTTCGCGGGCAACATTCAGGGCGTGCAGGGCGCAATTTTCCAGATGCTGTCGCACGGGATCATCTCCGGGGCGCTCTTCCTCTGCGTCGGCGTGGTTTACGACCGCATGCACACGCGCGAGATCGCCTTCTATGGCGGTCTTGTGAACCGCATGCCGGTGTACGCCGCGATCTTCTTGCTCTTCACCATGGGCAATGTGGGCTTGCCGGGCACGTCCGGATTCCCTGGGGAAATCCTCACCATGCTCGGCACGTTCCAGGTCAACGCCTGGTTCGCCGCGGCGGCCGCGCTCGGCGTGATTCTGTCAGCCGCCTATGCGCTGACGCTCTATCGCAAGGTCGCGCTCGGCAACATCGAGAACCCGAAGCTTGACGGCATCACCGATATCGACGCGCGTGAATGGGTGCTGTTCGTGCCGCTGATCATCGCCACGTTGCTGATGGGCTTTGCACCGAGCCTCGTGCTCGACTTCACCAAGGCTTCGGCTGAAACGATTGTGTCCGCCTTCGCGGGAGCCGCACCATGACCCCGCTCAACGATCTTATGCACTCCCTGCCGTACGCGCGGCCGGAATTGCTGCTGGCTGCGTTCGCGCTGCTTGGCGCTGTGATCGGCGCGTGGGGCGGGCAGAAGGTCTTTGGCCTGCTTTCGCTGCTCGGCGTGGGTGTCCTCGTGGCCGCCGGCGCCGTCGCCTGGATGCAAAATCCAAGCGCACCCGCCTCGATCTTCCAAGGCGCCATGGTGGTCGACGGCGTCTCCGTGTTCGCCAAAGTGTTGATAAGCTTATCGGCTGCGGCCGCTCTGCTCGTTGGCGCGGATCATTTCTCGCGCGCGGGCGACCGGCGCTTTGAATATCCCGTGCTCATGGCGCTCGCCGTACTCGGCATGTTCGTCATGGTCTCGGCGCAGGATTTGATCAGCCTTTACGTCGGCGTCGAACTGCAGAGCTTGGCCGCCTATGTGCTGGCGGCTTGGCGTCGAGACGATGCGCGTTCCTCCGAAGCCGGCCTTAAATATTTCGTGTTGAGTGCGATCTCGTCGGGCCTGTTGCTGTTCGGCGCGTCGTTCGTCTATGGCTTCACCGGCTCGATCCGCTTCGACCAGATCGCTGCTGCCGTGAATGAAGGCGCGGGCGGGATTGGCCTTGTGTTTGGGCTCGTGCTCATGCTCTGCGCGCTCGGCTTCAAGATGAGCGCCGCGCCATTCCACATGTGGACGCCGGACGTGTACGAAGGCGCACCGACCCCGGTGACCGCCTTCTTCGCCGCCGCGCCTAAAGTGGCCGCTGTCGCGCTGATGGCGCGGGTTCTCTACGAACCGTTCGGCGGCATGCTCGCGCAATGGCAGCAAGTCGTGATGGCGCTCGCCGCGATCTCGATGGTGTGGGGCGCATTCGGCGCACTGCTGCAGACCAACCTCAAGCGTCTGATGGCCTATTCTTCGATCACGAACATGGGCTTTGCGCTCATGGGCCTGGCGGCTGGACCGGAGCAGGGACCTGCGTCGGCGCTGATCTATTTGGCGCTCTATCTGCCGGCCAATATCGGCATCTTTGCGTTGATCATCTCAATGCAGCGTAACGGTGAGCCGGCAGAGACGATCGGCGACCTCGCCGGGCTTGCGCAAAAGCGTGCGTGGATGGCCGCATTGTTCACGATGCTGCTCTTCTCCATCGCTGGCATCCCGCCGTTCGCGGGCTTCATCGGCAAGTTCTTGGTGTTCGCAGCGGCGGTCGACGCGGGTCTTGTCTGGCTCGCCATCGTCGGCGCCGTGGCGGCGGTGGTGTCGGCGGCGTACTATTTGCGTATTCTAGCGTCGGTGTGGTTCGCGCCGCCCGCGCCGGCTCTGCAGAAGGCCAGCAGCACGGTGGCGCTCACCGCGACGCTTGCCGCGGCGCTCTCGTTCCCCGTCCTGGTGTTGGCGCTTGGCGCGCTGCAACGATGGGCCGAAACAGCCGTGCGCATGTGGAACTGAGAAAGCAGGTCTGATGATCGACGGCCAAGCGCCGGTCGAAATCTTCGACGAGATCGACTCCACAATTCTGGAGGCGCGACGCCGTGCCGAGCGCGGCGAGTTTGGACCTGTGTGGCTGATCGCCAAGCGTCAAACCGCGGGGCGCGGTCGTCGCGGTCGTCCTTGGGTGTCGCGCGATGGCAATCTGCTGGCGACCTATCTCTTCACCACGGACCGCCCACCCGCTGAAATCGCATTGCTTGGCTTCGCCACGGGTGTGGCTATTGCCGAGACGATCGACAGCATCATCGGCGCCGGCAGCGCCACGTTGAAATGGCCGAACGACGTGTTTGTCGATGGCGCGAAGGCGGCGGGCATTTTGCTCGACAGCGGCGCATTGCCCGGCGGCGGCGCATGGGTTGCCTTGGCCTTCGGCGTGAACCTCGCTGCGGCGCCCGAGAATCTCGACCAAGAAACGATCAGCCTGCGCTCGATCCTCCCGCCGGACGCGCCCGCGCCCGAGCCATTGCAGTTTCTGGCGATGCTGCGCCCACGTCTGGAAGCCTGGTCCGCGCGCACCCAAAGCGTCGGCTTTGAGCCGCTGCGCCAGGCCTGGCTGCAACGCGCCCACGGCCTGGGCCGCGAGGCGCGCATCGTGCAGGGGGAAAATGTCATTGAAGGCCGCATTGCTGGTATCTCGGCGCGCGGCGAACTCGAATTAGACACCGATACGGGCCGAAGGCTCATCGCCGCCGGCGATGTGTTGCTGCCCAAGAGTGCAGGCTAAATCATGCTTCTCGCCATCGACGTCGGCAACACCAACACGAAATTCGCCGTGCACGACGGCAAGGAATGGCGCGCGCAATGGCGCGCCTCAACGGACTCGCGCCGCACGGCGGATGAGTACGCACCATGGCTCTCGCAGAGCATGGCGCTCGCGGGCTTGAGTTTCGGTGACATGCACGCCTGCATTGTCTCCACGGTTGTGCCGCAAGCGTTGTTCAATCTGCGCAATCTCTCGCGCCGCTATATCAATGCCGAGCCGTTGGTGATTGGGGAACCGGGCGTCGCACTCGGGATCGAAGTGCGCATCGATAAGCCCAGTGAAGCGGGCGCGGACCGATTGGTCAACGCAGTCGGCGCTTATGTGGAATATGGGGGGCCGTGCATCGTCATCGACAGCGGCACGGCGACCACATTCGATATCGTCGGCAAAGACGGGGCCTTTGAAGGCGGAATCATCCTGCCCGGGATCAACCTGTCGCTGCAGGCGTTGCACGAGGCGGCGGCGCGTCTGCCGCGCGTGGAGATCCGCGATCCGGGGCGTGTCATTGGCAAGGACACCGTCAGCGCCATGCAATCGGGGATCTATTGGGGTTCCATCGATATGATCGAAGGGCTGTGCCGGCGCATCCGCGCGGAGTACGGTGAGCCGATGAAGACGATCGCCACCGGCGGCGTGGCGTCGATCTTCGAGGGCTCGTTCCCGTACATTGATCACTTTGATCAAGATGTGACGTCGCGCGGCCTGCTCGAAATCTACAAAAGGAATGGCGGCACGTTTTGATGCAGGCGAAGTCGGACGACGAATTGGTGTTTCTGCCGCTCGGCGGCTCTGGCGAGATCGGCATGAATCTCAACGCGTACGGCTTCGGTCCGCCGGACGCGCGCAAATGGATCATCGTCGACCTTGGCGTCACCTTCGGCCGTGAGGACAGTACGCCCGGCGTCGACATTATTCTCCCGGACCCGACCTATCTCGAAGAAGAGCGCGACAACATCATCGGCATTGTGCTGACGCACGCGCATGAGGATCATATCGGCGCAATCGGCTGGCTCTGGCCGCGCTTCAGGGCGCCGGTCTACGCAACGCCGTTCACGGCCGCACTCGTGCGTGAGAAGCTCAAAGAGCACAATTTGCTCGAGAAGGTGTCGCTCACCGAAATTCCGCTCAAAGGCCATTTGAAACTTGGCCCATTTGAGATCGATTTCGTCACGCTCACGCACTCGATCCCAGAGCCGAACGGCCTCGCCATCCGGACCCCGCTCGGTCTCGTCTGGCACACCGGTGACTGGAAGATTGATCCTGATCCGTTGATCGGTGAGACGACCGACGAAGCCAAGTTACGCGAGATGGCCGAAGAGGGCGTGCTCGCGATGGTGTGCGACAGCACCAACGTACTGGTAGAGGGCACAGCCGGCTCCGAAGCTGAAGTACGCAAAAAGCTCACTGAAGTGATCGCAGGGTGTGCGGGCCGGGTTGCCGTGACCGCGTTCGCGTCGAATGTCGCACGCGTCGAAACCGCGTTGATGGCGGCGAAAGCGACAGGCCGCACGCCGTGTCTCGTGGGTCGCTCGATGCATCGCATCTTCGCCGCGGCGAAAAGTGTAGGCCTGTTGCAGGATGCGCCGCAGACAATCGATGAGGAAGATGCTGGGGCGCTCGATCCCGAACACGTGCTCTATCTCTGTACCGGCAGCCAGGGCGAGGCGCGGGCGGCGCTTTCGCGCATTGCGCGCGGCGAGCATCGACATGTGACGCTTAGAGAGGGCGATACGGTCATCTTCTCCTCGCGCGTGATTCCCGGCAATGAAGCGGCGATCCACGATTTGCAGAACGCGTTTCTGGAGAAGGGCGTCGAACTGATCACCGCCGACGATCATTTCGTGCACGTGTCGGGCCATCCTGCGCGGGACGAATTGCGTCAGATGTACCAATGGGCGCGCCCTCGCATCGCCGTGCCGGTGCATGGCGAGAAGCGCCACATCCGTGAGCACGTAAAGCTCGCGCAGGAGATGCAGGTGCCCGAACAGATCGCCCCAAGGAACGGCGACCTCATCCGTTTGGCGCCCGGACCCGCCGCGCTGATCGATGAGGTGCCGTCTGGGCGGCTCTATGTCGATGGCAACATCATCATTGAATCCGACGACGACGCCCTGCGTGACCGCAAGCGGCTGGGCGCGGAGGGCGCCGTCCATGTCTCCCTCGCCGTCAGCGGCAAGAATGCCATTCTTGCGGGGCCCACAGTCAGCATTCGCGGCCTGACCATGGATGATGAAGAGGATCTCGATATTGCCCTGGAGGACCTCGAGCGCACGGCCAAGGCGGCGTTCACGAAGCTCAACCATTCCGAGCGGGGGGATGACGAAACGGTGGAGACGACGCTGATGCGTTCGGTTCGTAAGGCGGCTGAGCGCTTATGGCGCAAGCGGCCCCTGGTCGACGTCACGGTGCTCCGCATCTAAGTTGACCTGGACTTGGACTTGAAAGGGAGTAGGGCCATGATCGGGCGGCTCAATCACGTGGGTGTCGCAGTGCCTTCGATCGAGGAGGCGAAGCAGACCTACCGCACGCTTTATGGCGTGCCGGACAGCGACATTACCGAAACGCGCGAACTTGCGGCGCAGGGCGTCAAGTTCGCGTTCGTGAACGTCGCCAATTCCCAAATCGAGCTAATCGAGCCGCTTGGCGAGAATTCTCCGATCAGGAAATTCCTCGAGAAGAATCCGAGCGGGGGCCAGCATCATGTTTGCTTCGAGGTGGTCGACATCTACGCCGCGCGCGATGAAATGGTGAGGCGTGGGGCCACTGTGCTCAACGAACCGCGCATTGGCGCCCACGGTACGCCGATCATTTTCATTCACCCGAAGAATTCCAACGGCGTGCTGATCGAATTGATGGAAACGCCCAAGGGCGAACACTGATGGGCCTTTTTCTCGGCATCGCGATCTACGTCATCCTCTGGTGGCTCTCGTTCTTCGTGATGCTGCCGGTGGGTGCGCAGAGCCATCATGAGGCGGATGAGGCCGTGCCGCCGGGCTCGGAGGTGGGCGCCCCCAAAGTGCACAATCTCCGAAAAAAGGCGCTGTGGGCGGCGGGGATCGCGGCCATTTTGTGGCTGGTCGTCTATTGGGCCGTTTCGGTGGATCTATTTGGCATGCGCCCGGGCTAGGCCGCGTTGCGGGCGGGCCGCCGCCAGTCTATCCAAGCGCCTCCAAGTTCGAGGAAGTCCACCGCCATGCATGCGCTTCGGGTCACGCGCGCCCAAGATTTTCCTGAATGGTACCAAACCGTCGTGCGCGACGCCGATCTGGCGGAGCTGTCGCCGACGCGCGGCTCGATGATCATCAAGCCATGGGGCATGGGGCTTTGGGAGCGCATCCAAGGCGAGCTTGATCGCCGCATCAAGGAAGCAGGGCACGACAATTATTATTTCCCGCTGCTGATCCCGCTGGCGTTCTTTGCGAAGGAGGCCGAGCACGTCGAAGGCTTCGCTAAGGAGATGGCTGTCGTCACGCACCATCGCCTGAAGCAGATCGATGGGGAGTTGAAGCCTGATCCCGACGCTGAACTCACCGAGCCGCTCATCATTCGTCCGACCTCGGAGACGATCATCGGCGACGCCTTCAGCCGCTGGGTGAAATCCTATCGCGATCTGCCGCTCAAGCTGAACCAATGGGCCAACGTGATGCGCTGGGAGATGCGTACGCGCATGTTCCTGCGCACAGCAGAATTCCTTTGGCAGGAAGGCCACACGGTTCACGTCGATGAAGCCGACGCGATGGTCGAGACAATGTGGGCGCTCGAACTCTATCGCAGCTTCGCCGAGGATTTTTTGGCGATGCCGGTGATCCACGGCGAGAAGCCGGAGAACGAGCGCTTCCCCGGCGCTGTGCGCACCTATTCGATCGAAGCGATGATGCAGGACGGCAAGGCGCTGCAGGCCGGCACCTCGCACTATCTCGGCACGCATTTCTCAGAAGCGCAGAACATTCGCTATCAGGACAAGGAGGGTGGCCAGACGTTGGCGCACACCACGTCCTGGGGCATGTCCACGCGCATGATCGGCGGCGTGATCATGACGCACGGTGATGATGACGGCCTACGCACGCCGCCGGCCGCCGCGCCGCGTCAGATCGTGGTTGTGCCCATGCTGCGCGGCAAACCCGAGGACGCGGAGCTTAAGGCATATTGCGCTGCGCTGGTGGCGGAGCTGAACAAGCTCAGCGCCTTCGGCTGGCCGGTGCGCGCCTATGTCGACATCAAGGACGCCAAGCCCGCCGATAAGCGTTGGGATTGGGTGCGCCGCGGTGCGCCGCTGATCTGCGAAATCGGCCCGCGCGACGCCGCCAACGGCCAAGTCACCTTCATCAAGCGCAATGCGCTGCGCGAAGGCGACAAGATCAAATCGCACTCGGTCAGCCGCGCCGATTTCATAGCCCAGGCCGCGAAGCTGCTGGAAGAAACGCAGGCTGAGCTTTACGCCGAAGCCAAGGCGCGCATGGACAACAATATCCGCGCCGATTTCAAAACCTTCGCCGACCTCGAAGCCTATTATGGAACCGAGGACACAGAGGGCGAGTTCAAGGGCTGGGCGCGCGTGCATTGGGCGCGCCCGACCGGGGATGCGCTTGAGAAAGTCGGGGAACGCCTGAAAGCGCTGAAGCTGACCATCCGCAACGCGCCAGCGTCGCAGCCATCCTCGTTCGGAAAATGCATATTCAGCGGCGAACAAGCCGTGGAAGAGATTTTGATCGCGCGGGCATATTGATGAGCGGAAATTCCCAACCGTTCGGTTTGTTCGAGCGCATGCTCGCTGGTCGCTATCTGCGCGCCAAGCGCCAGCATGGCGGGGTGGCGCTGATTTCGGTGATCTCGGTTGTCGCCATCACGCTCGCAGTATTCGCGCTGATCGTCACCATGTCTGTGATGAACGGTTTCCGCGAGACATTGCTCTCGCGCATCCTCGGCGTGAACGGCCACGTCTATGTCGACGTGCGCAACATGCCGGGCTCGGAGATCGAGCGGCTAGCGCAATTGGCGCGGCAGTCTCCAGAAGTGACGCACGTTACGCCGATCATCAACGCGCAGGCCTTGGCGACGTCGGATGGCTTGGCTTCCGGCGTTATCGTACGCGGCATTCCGCGCCAAGAATTGGCGCAGCTGCCAATCGTAATGGACTCGATCCGGCCCGGCGGCGGTTTGGAGAATTTCCAGGGCGTTGAAGCGCCGTCGATTCTCGTCGGCGATCGCCTGGCCGCGGCGCTCGGCGTGACCGAAAACATGGCGATTACGCTGATCTCGCCACAAGGTTCGGCGACCCCATTCGGCCTGACGCCGCGCCGCAAAGCCTTTTTGATTGGCGGCGTCTTCAGCGTCGGCATGGCCGAGTTTGATTCCGCACTCATCTATATGCCGCTCGAACAAGCCCAGGTGATGTTCGGCAAGGGCGATGGCGCGGATGAGTTGGAAATCCGCGTGCGCGACCCAGATCGGACCGTGCAGGTGATGACGGATCTGCGCTCAAGGCTCGGGCCAGATGCGTTCATCTACGATTGGCGCGCGAAGAGCCAAGGGCTCTCCGACGCGTTGGTTGTCGAGCGAAACGTCATGCGGCTGATCTTGATGATCCTTGTTGCGATTGCGGCGCTCAACGTCATCACTGGCCTGATCATGCTGGTGAAGAATAAGAGCCGCGACATAGCCATCCTGCGCACCATCGGCGCCACGCGCGGTGCGATCATGCGCGTGTTCTTCATGGCGAGCGCGAGCCTGGGCGTGCTTGGGCTGTCGCTGGGGCTGCTGTTCGGGATCGGCTTCTGTATGAATATCGAGACCATTCAAAACACGATTCAGGCGTTGACGGGCTTCGATCTTTTCCCAGGCACCGTCTATTCGCTGGAGACGTTGCCCGCCCGTGTGGAATGGGGTGAGGTGGCGCTGATCTCAGTGTTCACCATCTCGGTGACGTTTATATCGACGCTTTTGACCTCGTGGTGGGCGTCGCGGTTCGATCCGGTGGAGGCGCTGCGCTATGAGTGATGTGCAGGTGCAAAGCTCGTCCACAACAGCCGCGCCCGTGCTTAGCCTCAAAGGGCTGTCGCGCCGCTACCAATCCGGCGATACCGAATTGGTCGTGCTCGACAATGTCGACCTCGACATCGCACCCGGCGAAATTGTCGGCCTCATCGGCCCGTCGGGCTCCGGCAAGTCGTCGCTGCTTCACGCGGCCGGGATGCTGGAAAAACCAAGCGCCGGCGAAGTCACCATCGCGGGTGTGTCCGGTTGGGCGATGGGCGATGAAGGCCGCGCCAATATCCGCCGCAACAAGATCGGCTTCGTCTATCAATTCCATCATCTGCTGCCAGAGTTTGACGCACTCTATAACGTCGCGCTGCCCGCCCTCATTGCGGGG
This sequence comes from Vitreimonas sp., assembly GCF_036392335.1. Taxonomy (NCBI): domain Bacteria; kingdom Pseudomonadati; phylum Pseudomonadota; class Alphaproteobacteria; order Hyphomonadales; family Hyphomonadaceae; genus Vitreimonas; species Vitreimonas sp. The sequence continues at coordinate 93,368 of NZ_DASVYD010000066.1, read as the reverse complement.
AGACCGAAGCGTGAGGCTTTGAACGAGGCTGAGCGCCTGTTGGGCGTGATGGGCTTGGCGAAACGCATCCATCACCAGCCGGCGCAGCTCTCAGGCGGCGAGCAACAGCGCGTCGCCATCGCCCGCGCAATGATCAACAACCCGGTTCTGATCTTGGCCGATGAGCCGACCGGCAACCTCGACCCCGACACCTCAACCTTTGTTTTCGCGGCGCTTTCCGACCTCGTTCGTAAGGAAGGTGCGGCCGCCCTGATTGCCACCCACAATCTTGAACTCGCGAAATATATGGATCGGGTGATCGCGGTGGATCACGGCAAGCTGGTGCGCCGCAGCTGAGGCTTAGGGGAAGCGTCGGAAGCGCCTATCTTAGGGCCTGAGAGAATCAGATGGCCCAGCCCTTCATTCATTTGCGCGCCCGTTCGGCCTACTCGCTGCTGCAAAGCGCGGTGCAGGCCAAGTCGTTGGTGAAGCTCGCCGCCAAGCACGACATGCCGGCGCTGGGGTTGACGGATTCCAACAATCTCTTCGGCGCCCTCGAATTTTCCGAAGCAGCAGCTGAAGCCGGTGTGCAGCCGATCGTTGGGCTTTCGCTTGCCGTCAAGGGCGAGGGCGGTATCGATGGGGCGCTTGCTCTCTTTGCGCAAAACGCAACCGGCTACGCCAACCTGATGCGCCTATCGAGCGCGGCGTTTCTCGATGAGCACGACGTGCCGCATGTCGCCTTCGCACGTGTGTTGCAAGACGCCGAAGGCCTCATTGCGCTGACAGGCGGCGGCGAGGGCGCGTTCACGCCGCTCTTGCTTGAGCACAAGGACGATATCGTCGAAGCGGCCTTGAACCAGCTCTCCGATGCGTTTGGCGATCGCCTCTACATTGAGTTGCATCGTCACCAAGAGCGCGCCGAAGCCGATACCGAAGGCGCGTTGGTTGACCTCGCCTATAAGCTAGGCTTGCCCCTCGTCGCCGCAAACGACATCCGCTTCGAGAAGCGCAGCGACCACGGCGCCCACGACGCGCTGATGTGCATCGCTGCATCGTCTTATCTTGGCGAGGAGGATCGCCCCCGCGTCTCTCAACAGCACTATTTCAAAAGTGCGGAAGAGATGGTTGCGCTCTTCTCCGATCTGCCGGAAGCAATCGAAAACACGGTCGAGATCGCGCGTCGCTGCGCCTATCGTGTCGAGAAGCGCAAGCCGATCTTGCCGCGCTTCGATTCGAAAGCTGGCCGCGATGAGCCAGCGGAATTGAAGGCCCAGGCCGAGGCCGGGCTAAAGGCGCGCTTGAAGGCGCTCGGCGGCAAGCTCGCCGCGCCCGAAGCGGAATATTGGAAGCGGTTGGAATTCGAGCTGGGCGTCATCACGCACATGCAATTCCCCGGCTACTTCCTGATCGTTTCGGACTTCATCAAATGGGCCAAGGCCAATGACATTCCGGTCGGGCCGGGTCGTGGTTCGGGCGCGGGCTCGTTGGTCGCCTGGGCGCTGACCATCACTGACCTCGATCCGCTGCGTTGGGGCCTGCTGTTCGAGCGTTTCCTCAATCCCGAACGCGTCTCGATGCCCGACTTCGATATTGATTTCTGCCAGGAGCGTCGTGGCGAAGTCATCGATTACGTGAAGAACAAATACGGCGAAGACCGCGTCGCTCAGATCATCACGTTCGGTACGCTGCAAGCGCGCGCCGTGCTGCGCGATGTTGGCCGGGTTATGCAATTGCCGTTTGGCCAGGTCGACAAGCTGGCAAAGCTGGTGCCCGCGAACCCGGCAAACCCCGTCACGCTGGCCGAAGCGATGGAGATCGAGCCCAAGCTCAAGGAGGCGCGCGCCAACGAAGCCGAAGTGCGCCAGTTGATCGACACGTCACTCCAACTCGAAGGCCTTTATCGCAACGCCTCCACCCACGCCGCCGGTGTCGTCATCGGCGATCGTCCGCTGATCGAACTCGTCGCGCTCTATCGCGATCCGCGCGGCAATCTGCCTGCCACCCAATTCAACATGAAATGGGTCGAGCAAGCGGGCCTGGTAAAGTTCGATTTCCTCGGCCTCAAAACACTGGACGTGATCGATCGCGCCGTGAAGTTCTTGCGTGCGCGCGGGATTGAGGTCGATCTGAATGATCCCGGTTATGATGACGAGGCCACCTACAAGCTGCTTCAATCCGGTCTGACATTCGGCGTGTTCCAGCTCGAAGGTCAGGGCATGCGCGACACGCTGCGCAAGGTGAAGCCGACCTGCCTCGAAGACGTCATCGCGCTCATTTCCCTCTACCGTCCGGGCCCGATGAAGAACATCGACCGCTTCGCCAATGTGAAGCATGGCCGCGAAAAGCCGGATTATCTGCATGAAACGTTGAAGCCGATCTTGGAAGAGACCTACGGCGTCATCGTCTATCAAGAACAGGTCATGCAGATCGCCCAGGTGCTCTCGGGCTACAGCCTAGGCGAAGCCGATTTGCTGCGCCGGGCGATGGGTAAGAAGCAGCCGGCCGAAATGGCCAAGCAGAAAACGCGCTTCATCGACGGGGCCAAGGAAAGGGGCGTCGGCGAAAACCTTGCTTCGCACATCTTCGATCTGGTCGAGGAATTCGCGGGCTACGGCTTCAATAAATCCCACGCCGCCGCCTATGCGGTGGTCGCCTATCAAACAGCGTATCTGAAGGCGCACTACCCCGTCGACTTCCTCGCGGCTTCAATGAGTCTCGATATCTCCAATTCCGAAAAGCTCGCGAGTTTTCATCAAGACGCACGCAGGATCGGCGTCACCGTGTTGCCGCCGGACCTCAACAAGTCCGAACCGGATTTCAGCGTGGAACCGATGGAAGACGGCAATGTGGCCGTACGTTACGCCATCGGCGCCATACGCAATGTTGGCGTTGCGGCGATGGAGGCCGTGGTGGCGGAGCGAAAGAAGGGCGGCCCGTTCAAGGCCCTTTATGATTTCGCCGAGCGCATCGATCCGAAGTCGATCAATCGCCGACAGCTTGAGAATCTGGCCAAGGCTGGCGCGTTCGACTCCATCGAGCCAGATCGCGCCCGCGCGTTCGCGGCGTGCGAAACGATCGCCGCGCACGCCCAACGCGTGGCTGAAGAGCGGGCCAGTGCGCAGACGTCGCTGTTCGGCGCAGAGGAGCCCAGTGCGCGTCCCACGTTTCCAAAAGCGCCGGCGTGGTCCGCGCAGGACCGTCTCGATGCCGAGCGCGAGAGCGTCGGCTTCTATCTCTCCGGTCACCCGCTGTCGGACTTCTTCGCCGATGTCGGCGAGCGCTATTTTAGCTACGCCGACATCGTCGAAGAGGGCGAGACTGAGCCGCGCACCTACCCGATGGCTGGCGTCGTGCGTCGCGTACAATATCGACCGGCGATGTCTGGCGGCACGCTCGCTTTTGTGTCGCTCTCCGATCCGACGGGAGACTTCGAGCCGATCGTCATGCCGGAGCACACAGCTGCTTTGCGCGACGTGCTCGAAGTCGGCAAAGCGTTCGTGTTTCGCGGTCGCGTGCGCTGGCGCGATGGTGACTTGAAGCTTTCGGCCGATTCTTTCGAGCCGGTTGAGGCCGCCGAGGCGCGTACCAACGAAGATCTGCGCATCATCATGAAAGAAGGCGCGCCGATAGACCTGCTGGCGCAGACTATCCAGGCGCTGCCAAAGGCCAATGCTGGCGAGGCGCGCGCGCTGCGGCTTATCCTCCGTTTGCAGGACGGGCGCGAGATCGATGTGGCGACAAAAGCCATGGTCCCGGCTAATGCGGCGGCGCGCGCGGCGCTGAAAGCGGCAAAAGGCGTCGAGCGTGTGATTTAAGCTGCGTTATTCGTCGCAGATTTCTCCCGGTACGCGTGCATGCTCTTGTCGAGCCTGCGCCAACCGCCTCACATGGCCGCCTCAATTGCGGGGGAGCGAATGCGGTTGCGAGCACATCCGTTCATTGCGCTTGCCGCCGGCCTTGGCCTTGCGGCATGCGCGACGACACCAGCGTCAGACACTCAAACCCAGACGGCGACGCCGTTTGCCTCGACCTATCGTCCGGCGCCGTCGGTGCCGACGCTCATTCGGGGAGCTACGGTATTCGACGGCGAAGGCGGTGAATTCGCCAATGCCGATGTGTTGATGCAGGACGGACGCATCAGCGCCGTCGGCGCCAATCTCGCCGCGCCCGAAGGCGCAGCGATTATCGATGGCGCCGGCCGCTTCGTGACGCCAGGCATCATCGACGCGCATTCGCACTTGGGCGTCTATCCTTCGCCTTCGATCAACGCGACGTCTGATGGCAACGAGATGACTCAACCCAACACCGCGGAGGTGTGGGCCGAACATTCCGTGTGGCCACAAGACCCGGGCTTCTTGCGCGCAGTCGCCGGCGGGATCACCACGCTGCACATCCTGCCGGGCTCCGGCAATCTCTTCGGAGGGCGCGGTGTGACGTTGCGCCCGGTGCTTGAAGCGGTGACCGTGCAGGAGATGAAATTCCCTGGCGCGCCCCAATCGTTGAAGATGGCGTGCGGTGAAAACCCGGCGCGCGTCTATGGCGGGCGCAATACTTCTCCGGCCACCGGCATGGGTAACGTCGCTGTTTATCGCCAAGCGTGGGCGAACGCGCAGCGTTATGCACGTCGCCTGGAGCGCGCGGAGAATGGCGAAGGCGATCCGCCGGATCGTGACCTGGAATTGGAGACGATGGCGGGCGTGCTCAATGGCGACATTCGCCTGCAATGGCACTGCTACCGGGCTGACGAGATGGCCAACGCGATCGAGATATCGCACGAGTTCGGCTTCGAAATCGCGGCGTTCCACCACGCCGTGGAGTCCTACAAGATCGCCGATCTGCTCCGCGAAGAGGGGATCTGCTCTGCGATGTGGGCTGATTGGTGGGGCTTCAAGATCGAAGCTTATGACGGCATCCGTGAGAACATCCCCTTTGTGCACGAGGCCGGCGCTTGCGCCATCGTGCACTCCGATAGCGAAGTTGGCATCCAACGCTTGAACCAGGAAGCCGCGAAGGCGATGGCGGACGGCAACCGCGCCGGCCTGGACATCACCCGCGCCGAGGCTTGGACTTGGCTTTCGCGCAACCCTGCGCGGGCGCTGGGCATCGAAGAGGAAACCGGCACGCTCACGCCGGGGCGCCGCGCTGACGTGGTTGTGTGGTCGGGTGATCCGCTCTCCAGCTATGCTGTCGCCGAGCGCGTTTATATGGACGGCGCTTTGATCTACGAGCGAGGCGCTGATCGTGATCCACCCTCGGATTTCGAACTGGGTCAGACTTATACGGAGCGCGCGCAATGAGAATGTTGTCCGCTCTTGTGATGGCCTTCGCCATTGCAACTCCGGCCTTGGCCGAGACGGTGCTGATCCGGGATGGCCGCGTGGTCACCAACGGCGCAGCCGGCATCATTGAAAATGGCGATGTGCTGATCGTGGATGGCCGCATTAGTGCGGTTGGCGCCAACATCGCTGCGCCGCGCGGCGCCCGCGTGGTGGAAGCGCGCGGCGCATTCGTCACGCCTGGCGCGTTTGCGGCGATGAGCGAGTTGGGCCTCTCGGAAATTTCCGGGTCAGGCGCGCCCAACGACGCAGACATGGATAGCGACCTCGTCGCCGCCGCGGCGGATTCGTCTGCGGCCTTCAATCCGACGGTCACTGCTGTTGCCGTAACCCGGCTTGAGGGCGTCACGCGCGCCGCCATTGCGCCATCGTCGACCTCCAGCATGTTCGGCGGTCGCGGTGCGCTCGTATCGCTCGGCGGCGAACCGGACAGCGTTTTCCGCAGCAATGCGTTCATGATCGTCGAACTCGGCGAGACTGGCGCGAACCGAGTCGGCGGCTCGCGCGCCGCCGTGTGGCCAGCTTTCGAAGCCGCGTTGCGCGACGCGCGTGAATACCCAAGCCGCTATCGCAGCGGCCAGGGTGGCGCGGTGCTGAACGAGATCGACGCGCAGGCGCTGCAACCGTTTGCGCGTGGCCAAGGCTTGTTCCTCGTTCATGCCGAAAGCGCCGCCGACATCCGCCGGATCATTCGCTACCAGCGCGCCAACCCAAGCTTGCGCTTCGCCATCCATGGCGCCGCCGAAGCATGGCAAGTGGCTGATGAGCTGGCGGCGGCGCGCATTCCGGTGATTATCGACCCATTGTCGAATCTGCCGGACCGCTTTGAGCGGCTTTCGGCGCGTCTCGACAACGCCGCGTTGTTGCACGCAGCGGGCGTCACCATCGCGATAGCGCCCGCGCCTGGCACAGTGGATGCGCATCAAGCGCGGCTTGCGCTGCAATTGGCGGGCAACGCGGTGGCCAATGGTTTGCCTTGGAATGCAGCCTTTGCCGCCATCTCGCGCACACCGGCCGAGATTTTTGGTGTCGGCGGTCAGCTGGGTCGTCTGGAGCGCAACTACTTGGCCGACGTCGTGATCTGGGACGGCGACCCGCTACAAGTGACGTCGGCGCCAACGGCGGTGTTCATCGACGGCGTGGAGCAGCCGCTCGTCTCGCGTCAGACGCGGCTGCGCGATCGTTACAACCCCACGCGTAATCGCTGAAACGACAAAGCCCCGGAGCTGAAGTCCGGGGCTTTCCATCTAGGGCTTGGCGCCAGCCATCATGTAATTGACATCGACATCGCTTGAGAGCGCCCAGCCCGCGCCGAGCGGCTGATAGGTGATGCCAACGGGCTCATCCCAGCGAATGCCGGAGGCGCCCGCCCGAATTTCTTCGGGCTTCACCAGCTTATCGTATTCGTGTGCGCCTTCCGGGGCCCATTGCAGAATGCGTTCGGCGCCGACTATCGCGAGCGCGCGTGCTTTTGCGGTGCGATTGATAGTCGACAGGATCAGTAGGCCGCCTGGCTTCACCAGCGCCTCGGCTGCCTCGAGGAACGCATTCACGTCCGCGACGTGCTCAACGATCTCCAGCGCCGTGACTATGTCGAATTGCGCGCCGGATTTAACCAGCGCTTCCGCGCTCGTGTTTTGAAAATCGATGTCCAGCGCGGCGGCTTCCGCGTAGGCGCGCGCTGCGCCGATCGCTTCGGGTGCTGCATCCACGCCCGTGACGCGGCCGCCCATGCGCGCGAGTGGGGCTGAGACCAAGCCGCCGCCACAGCCGAGATCGAGCACGGAAAGGCCGGTGAGGGGCCTGATACCCTTCGTTCCAAAATGCCGCGTGACGGTATCGCGGATGAACTGGAGGCGCACCGGATTGAGCCGATGCAGCGCCCCGAACGGACCTTTTGGATTCCACCATTCCGCGGCCAAGGCGCCGAACTTCGCGATTTCCGCAGGGTCGAGGGTGGTGGATGACATGGGCTTGAGATCGGCTCGGCGGATGCGGCGGTCAAGCGGTATCGCGTCGCGGCGGAGCATGCTAAGGGCCGGCTGGCGAGCGGCCGCCGGCCGCGTCGCGAGGCTCTAATAATCGAACCGGCAAAGCGCGTATGTCTCGTTTGGTGATGAAGTTTGGCGGCACGTCGGTGGGCGACGTGGAGCGCATCGCGCGTGTTGCGCGTATCGTCGCAGCCGAACGAAAACCTGGGCGCGGGCTGGCCGTGGTGGTGTCGGCGATGTCGGGGGAGACTGACCGTTTGGTCGGCCTCGCGCGCGCGGCGGCCGGCGAAACACCGAATGGCGGCGGCCTGCCGGCCAAGGATTTCAATGACGAATACGATGTGATCGTCTCCACCGGAGAGCAGGTGACGACCGGCTTGCTCGCACTCGCCCTGCGCCGCATCGGCATCCCGGCGCGCTCCTGGCAGAATTGGCAGATCCCGTTCCGCACGGATGATGCGCATTCGAAGGCGCGAATCTCCGAGATCGAAGAGAGCGAGCTTGGCGCTTCGATCGACGCGGGCGTGGTGGCTGTAATTCCCGGCTTCCAAGGCGTCACCGAAGATGGGCGCATCACCACGCTCGGCCGCGGCGGTTCGGACACCTCAGCGGTGGCTGTGGCGGCGGCGCTCAAAGCGGAGCGTTGCGACATCTATACGGACGTTGATGGTGTTTACACCACCGACCCACGCATCGTGCCGAAGGCGCAGCGCCTGGAGAAAATCTCCTACGAAGAAATGCTGGAGATGGCCTCGCTCGGCGCCAAGGTGCTGCAGACGCGCTCCGTTGAATTGGCCTTCGCGCATCGTGTGCCGGTGCGCGTGCTGTCGAGTTTTGTTGAGCCGGGCGAACCGAACCCCGGCACGTTGGTTTGTCCCGAGGAAGAGATCGTGGAAAAGCAGGTTGTTTCCGGCGTCGCCTATTCGCGCGACGAGGCGAAGGTCACATTGCTGGGCGTGGAAGACCATCCCGGCGTCGCCGCCGAAATTTTCGACGCGCTCGCCAACGCGAACATTAACGTCGACATGATCGTGCAAAGCGAAGCCCGCCAGGCAGGCCGTCAGAACATCCTGTTCACCTGCCCGGAACGCGAAGCTGGTCGCGCCTCCGAAACGATCGAGGCGATAAAGGGCAAAATTGGCGTGGACGAAATCCATATCCGTCGCGATGTGGCCAAAGTCTCCGTTATAGGCATCGGCATGCGCTCGCAGGTGGGGGTGGCGAAAACGATGTTCGCCGCACTTGCGCAAAAGGGTATCAATATCGAAGCCATCGCCACTTCGGAGATCAAAATCTCCGTGTTGATCGACGCGGCTTACACGGAGCTTGCGGTAAGAGCCCTGCATACGGCCTATGGGTTGGACGCTGCGTAAGCGGCGGCCATGAAGAACGGAGGAAACGCGGATCGCGATGCCTGGTCCGGCGAATGTCGGCGGGTCCCGGATTCTCCTGCGCAAGCTGCGGGAGATCATGGAGACCGGCGGTGTGGCGCAAGAACGCCTCGACCGCCTCGTGGCGATGATTGCATCGACCATGGTCGCGGACGTGTGCTCGATCTATCTCACGCGCGGCGCCGTCCACGAGCTATTCGCCACTGAAGGTCTGAAGTCGGAAGCCGTGCACCGCACCCGGCTGAAGCACGGTGAAGGTCTCGTCGGCTTGGTGGCCGAGACCGCACAACCGCTCAACATTGCCGACGCGCCGCACCATGAACGCTTCTCCTATCGTCCCGAAACCGGCGAAGATCCTTATAACGCCTTCCTAGGCGTGCCGATCGTGCGTTCCGAGCGCACGTTCGGCGTACTCGTTGTGCAGAACCGCGCCTCGCGCATCTATGGCGAGGACGAGGTCGAAGCGCTGCAGACCATCGCCATGGTGCTGGCCGAAATGGTCGCCTCCGGCGCTTTCGGCGATCTTTCGGGCCTGGCTGACGTGGAGGCTCGCGCCAGTCGTCCTGAACTGCTGCATGGCCGGGCGTTTTCCGACGGCTTGGCTATCGGCACCGTGGTCTTGCACGAGCCGCACGCGCCCCTTGGTCGCGTTATTGCCGACGATCCCGTAAAGGAAGAGCAGCGTCTGAACGATGCGCTGAGCCAGGTCCGCACTACGCTTCAGGACATGCTGGATGGCGATCCTGGCCGTATCTCTGGCGTCTCCCGCGAGGTATTGGAGATGTTTCTCATGCTCGCGAATGATCCGAGCTGGGAGACGAAGCTGAAGCACGGCGTTCGTGCTGGTCTTTCGGCGGACGCCGCTGTCGAACGTGTCCGGGGCGAGCACCGCGCCAAGTTCAACGCCACCCGCGATCCTTACCTGCGCGAGCGGCTGCACGATTTAGAGGACCTCGACAATCGGCTGCTCCGTGCGCTGGCCGGGGTCGATGGCGCGGCTAAACAGGATATGCCAGCAGACGCCGTGCTGGTCGCGCGCGAACTCGGCCCCGCTGAATTGCTGGATTACGGCGCGGAGCGTCTAAAGGGTCTCGCCTTGGAAGAGGGCGGGGCGACGGCCCACGCGGCCATCGTCGCTCGCGCGCTTGGCATTCCCATGGTTGGCCTCCTGCCTGGCTTGCTCTCTCGTGTCGAAGCGGGCGACGCCATCATTCTCGATGGTGAGCGTGGCGAGGTGCGCCTGCGCCCGGAAGAGGCGGTGGTGTCCGCCTACCAGGAGCGCATCCAGTTCCGAACCGCCCGCGCTGCTGAATTCGCCCGCATCAAGGACACGCCCGCCATCACCCAAGATGGCGCGCAGATGACGCTGCTGCTCAATGCCGGCCTCGCACTCGACGTCCACCACCTCGACGAAGTCGGCGCCGAAGGTATCGGCCTTTTCCGCACCGAGTTTCAGTTCATGGTCTCGGAGACGCTGCCGCGGCTCGAAAGTCAAACCTTGCTCTATCGCGACGTTTTGGAGACCGCCGATCAACGACCAGTGACCTTCCGTACGCTTGATCTCGGCGGCGACAAGGTCTTGCCTTACGTCACCGCCGAACGCGAGGAGAACCCGGCGCTGGGCTGGCGTGCGGTTCGGATCGGCCTCGATCGGCCGGCGTTGCTCCGCTATCAGCTCCGCGCGTTGATCAGCGCCGCCGCCGGTCGCCGTCTGCGCGTGATGTTTCCGCTGGTCACGCTTATCAGCGAATTCGACGCAGCCCGCGCGCTGGTGGATCGTGAGCTCGATTGGGCGCGCAAGCACGGGCGCGAGCTTCCGGCGGTTGTCGAAGTCGGCGTCATGGTGGAGGCGCCGGCGCTTGCATGGAGCATTCCGGCGCTCAAAGGGCGTGCGGATTTCCTATCCGTCGGCACCAACGATCTGATGCAATATTTCTTCGCGGCCGATCGCGGTAATGCGCGGGTGTCGGATCGGTACGATATTCTCAGCCCGCCGGCGCTGCGTCTGCTGAAGCAAATTCGCGAGGACGCAGATGCAGCAAACCTGCAAATCTCGATCTGCGGCGAAGCGGCGGGACGGCCGCTTGAGGCTCTGGCGTTTACCGCGTTAGGCTATAGGCGCTTATCGATGCCGGCTTCAGGCGTTGGACCGGTGAAACGCTTGGTGCTTTCGCTGAACGCGGGCGAGGCGGCGGACGCATTGTCGCCCTTGCTGCACTCGGACCTGCCCTCGGTGCGCGCTGAACTCACATCTATTGCGGCGGCGCGCGCCTGGGCGCTGTGATCTGGCGCTTTCCGCCGTTGAGCCGCGTACGATTCGCGATTAGCTTTAACTGTGGCTCAAAATTTGCCTCCTACGACGTATGGTCTCTGAGGAGGGGCCGACGACCTAATGCTGCAACCCACGCCCACCGATCCGCAATCCGCGACCGAAACAGTCGAAGGTCGCGCGCAGCGTCAGGCGCCGGTCGGACCTGCGCCGAAGCTTGACCCTGCGTGGCGTGCGGGTCGGAAACTCTCGGAGGCGCGACGCCAACGTGGGTGGACGCTGGACGAGGTCGCTGACCGAATCCGCATCCGGCGTGAATTCCTCGAAGCTCTTGAAGACATGAACGTCAAATTGCTGCCGGGCAAAGCCTATGCTCTGGCATTTTTGCGTTCGTACGCCCGGGAGCTCGGAATCGACGAAAAGGCTATCATTGACCAATTCCAGGACGAATCCGCGCTTACCCGTGAAGACGTCCAGAAACAGGTTCGCACCCCCACCTCGAAGCCGCGCCGGGAGCGCCCTTGGAAGTGGGCGGCGGGCTTGGTCGTCGTCGCCATTGTTTTGGTGACTTGGCGTGCGCTGGATCAGGGCCAGCGGGATCAGGCGGCCGAGGCGCCGGCTGTGAGTGCGCCTGCTGTTGTTGGAATGCCCGCTTCGACGAGCGCCACCGCGGTCCGGGTAGTGGAAATCCGGGCGATCTCGGAAGCTTGGCTGGAAGCGCGGGGGCCCGATGGAACCGTGTTTCTGTCCCGAACGCTGCAGCCCGGTGATGTGTATCGTCCCGACGCAAGCCCGGGTTGGACGCTCCATGCCCGCGATGGGGGCGCGTTCGAGCTTTACGTAAATGGGGCCTCGGCGGGCCTTCTGGGATCCGCTGGTATGCCTGTGCTTGGCCGCTCGATCGACGAAATTCAGCCGCTGGCGCAGGCCCAATTAGCAGCGCCGCGCAGCTAAAGCCGCAGTCGGCGGGACTGTTAGACGGCCGCCGGGCGCGCTATCTCCGACCCGAAAGGATTAGCTCCATGGACGGCGCGGCCGGCGACCTGCACCACATCCGCCCCTGGCGGCGGATTGAGCGCCGTCGCTCGCGCAAAATCCGCGTGGGCAGCGTTGAGATCGGCGGCGACGCCCCGATTGCGGTCCAATCCATGACCAACACGCCGACCTCGGACGCGGCGGCGACGATCAATCAAATCCGCCAACTCGAAGAGGCGGGCGCCGATATCGTGCGCGTCTCGTGTCCGGACGAAGATTCAACGGCCGCCTTCGCCAAGATCGCGCGCGCGGCCAAAGTGCCGTTGGTGGCGGACATCCATTTCCACTATCGCCGCGGCATCGAGGCCGCCGCCGCTGGCGCCGCCTGCCTGCGCATCAATCCGGGCAATATCGGCAACGCCCAGCGCGTGAAGGACGTGGTGCAAGCGGCCAAGGATCACGGCTGTTCGATCCGGATTGGGGTCAACGCCGGTTCGCTCGAACCGCATCTGCTGGAAAAGTACGGCGAGCCGTGCCCCGAGGCGATGGTCGAGAGCGCGCTCTATCACGCGGCTTTGCTCGAAGAGCACGATTTTCGCGAATACAAGATCAGCGTGAAAGCGTCGGACGTGTTCCTCACCGTCGCCGCGTACCAAGCATTGGCCGACGCCACGGACGCACCACTGCACTTGGGCGTGACCGAAGCAGGCGCGCTGCGCAGCGGCACAGTAAAGTCTTCGATCGCGATGGGCTCGCTGCTGTGGGCTGGCATTGGCGATACGATCCGCGTCTCGCTTGCCGCCGACCCGGTCGAAGAGATCAAAGTCGGCCACGATCTGCTCAAATCGATGGGCCTACGTCAGCGCGGCGTCACCATCATCGCGTGCCCCTCATGTGCGCGGCAGGGTTTCAACGTCATCAAGACGGTGGACGAACTCGAAGCCCGCCTGGCGCATATCGCCGAGCCGATCACGCTCTCCATTATCGGCTGCGTGGTAAACGGGCCGGGCGAGGCGCTGATGACCGATCTTGGCTTCACCGGGGGCGGCAAAGGCGCCGGCATGGTCTATGTCGCCGGCAAGCCGGACCACAAGGTCGACAATGACGAAATGATCGACCATATCGTTGGCTTGGTCGAAGATCGGGCCAAGACGATGCGGGCCAAAGCGCCGGCGAAGGATTGAGCGATGCTGCAGCGCCACCTGCAGGACACGTACGAATATTTGTTCGATACCGCTCACCGCGCGCTGCAAGCGGGCGGCTCGTTCGCGCCGTTTGGCGCGGGCATCCGCAAGACCGGCGAACAAATCCATACCAATGTCGATTTGCCGATCGAGAAGTCCGCGCCGGCAGACCACATTTCTGGCCTGATCGCGGGCTTCCGCAAGGATGAGGAAGACAACGGCTTGATCGCCGCTGGTCTTGTGTTCGACGGCCGGGCTCGCAGCGATGACGCCGCCGCACTTTGCTTTCACATCGAGGCGGCCAACGGCAGCGCGGTTGAGGTGATCGTACCGTATCAGCGGCAGTCGACGACCGAGATCGCCTTCGCGGAACCACAAATTACGGCCGTGCACGCCGAGATTTTCACCGACGTGATGTAGCCTAGTTCAATGTCTGATTACGCGCGTTTGGAACGCCGCCTTGCGCAGGCGGTCGATCGCTTCGAGCGTATCGAGGCGCGCCTCGGTGCGGCGACGGATGGCGCCGAGATCGTGAAGCTTGGCCAAGAACACGCCGAATTGAAGCCGCTTGTCGAGGCGGTCGCTGCGGTAAGAGCGAAGCGGCAAGAACTCGTCGATCTTGAAGAGATGGCCAAGGACGGCGGCGAACTGGCCGCGGTGGCGGCGGAAGAACTCTACGCCGCCCGTGAGGCGCTGCCGGAGCTTGAGCGCGCCGCGCTTCTGTTGCTCGCGCCAAAGGACAAGGACGAAAGCGCCTCGGCCATTCTTGAGATTCGCGCTGGCACTGGCGGTGAAGAAGCGGCGCTGTTCGCCGGCGATTTGCTGCGCATGTATCAGCGCTACGCCAGCCGGCGCGGATGGCGTTTTGAGATCGAAGACATCTCCGATACCGGCATAGGCGGCGTCAAAGAGGTCGTGGCGAGCGTCACCGGCAAAGGCGTGTTCGGGCGCTTACGCTTCGAAAGCGGCGTGCATCGCGTGCAACGGGTGCCCGAAACCGAAGCCGGCGGTCGTATTCATACCTCCGCCGCCACCGTAGCGGTGCTGCCGCAGCCGGAAGGAGATGTCGATATCGTTGTCGAGGACAAAGACATCCGCATCGACACGATGCGCGCGTCCGGCGCCGGGGGTCAGCACGTGAACAAGACGGATTCCGCAGTGCGCATCACCCACCTGCCGACGGGCATCGTTGTCATCAGCCAGCTCAAGTCCCAACACCAGAATCGTGCGCAAGCGATGATGATGCTGAAGACCAAGCTCTATGACCGCGAACGCGAGATGCGCGACGCCGCACGCGCCGCCGAGCGCAAAGGCCAGATTGGCTCGGGCGATCGCTCCGAACGCATCCGCACATACAATTTCCCACAGGGTCGGGTGACAGACCACCGCATCAACCTCACGGTCTACAATCTGCCCGAAGTGATCGAAGGCGCGCTCGATCCGATTCTCGACGCGCTCGCCGCGGAAGACCAGGCGCAAAGGCTCGCGGCGCTTGAGGGCGAAGAATGAGCGAGACCCTTGTCTCTCTGTGGACAGCTGCACGCCGCCGCCTCGAAGCGGCAGGCGTCGACTCGCCAGTGATCGACGCGCGTCTCTTGCTGGAGGCGGGTGCGGGCGTGGGCCGTGTCGATATCGTAACGGATCCGCGCCGTCCTGTGAGCGCTGACCAGGTCGCCGCTGTGGAAGCGTTGTTGCGTCGTCGCGAGGCGCGCGAGCCGATTGGCCATATCCTCGGTCGCAAGGGATTTTGGACGATGGACTTCGCGGTCAACGCCGACGTGCTTTCGCCGCGCCCTGAAACAGAGCTGCTCGTCGAAGTTGCGATGGAGACCCTGCCAAAGGGGTGGCCGGCGCGCGTACTCGATCTTGGCGTCGGCTCCGGTGCGATCTTGCTTTCTGTGCTGGCCGAGCGTCCGCACTCCACGGGTGTGGGCGTCGACGCCAGCGAAGCGGCGCTGGCCGTCGCTCGCGCGAATGCCGCCCGCCACGGACTCAGCGATCGCGCCACGCTGCAATTGGGTGATTGGGCTGAGGGGATCGAAGGCCCCTTCGATCTCATTCTGTCGAATCCGCCCTATATCCCGAGCGGCGACATTGCCGGCCTTGACCCCGAGGTCGCCAAATGGGAGCCGCGCCTGGCGTTGGACGGCGGTCCGGATGGCCTGGAGCCCTATCGGCGCATTATGGCCGAGTTGCCGCGTCTCCTTGCCCCGGGTGCGGCGTTCGCCTTCGAGGTGGGCCGAGGGCAGGCGGAGGCCGTCCAGGCGCTGGCGGAAGCGCAGGGCTTAACCACGACCACACCTCGTATGGACCTGGCCGGCATTCCACGCGTTGTAGCGGGCAGGCGTGCGGCATGAGAGGCAGACACTGAAAAAGCCCTTGGAACGTTCCGGATCAGGCATTACGTTCAATCTCGGAATCGCTCGCCGGCGGGGTTCAGGGGGCTGAACGGGCGGCAATTCTAAGCAGGTGCGCCTAAGGCCGCCGCGGCTTCCTCAGCAAGAGGTCAGGAAACAGGACGCGGCGCGATCGCCGGGTGAAGTACCCAAGAGCTTGGCGAACAGCGAAGAGACACGAGCGCGCATGGCGCAAGGCTCACAAGGCCGGCGCCGAGAGCAACAACAACGGACCACAAACGATGGTGCATATTCAATGAAGCGTCAGCGAGGCCGCGGTCGTAAACCCGGCGGCGGTCATCACCACGGCGGCGGCGGTGGCAATTTTCATCCCAACCGGTCGATGGAAAGCAACGGCCCCGAGGGCGGCAAGGTGCGGGGCAACGCCTCCGTGATCTTGGAGCGCTATCTCCAGCTTGCGCGCGACGCGGCGTCGTCGGGCGACCGTGTGCTGAGCGAGAACTACATGCAGCACGCCGATCACTATTTCCGGCTGGTGCGCCAAATGCAGCCCGCAATGCCGGTGCAGCAAGTGAACAGCGAGCGCTTCGATAACGATTACGAAGGCGATGAAGAAGGCGGCGCCGACGGCGAAGGCGGCGAGAGTGAGGCTCACGCAGCTGAGACTGGCGGCGAACAGCCTGACGTCGATTTCCCGCAGGGCGAACGCCAGCAGCAATTCGATCGCGGCGATCGTGGTGATGGGGATTTCCGTCGTGGCCGCAATCGCGGCCGCCGCAACCGTTTCCGTCCGGAAGGCGGCGAAGGCGGCGACCAGCGGGAGGCCCGAGAACCGCGCGAGCCGCGTGAGCCGCGCGAAGAGGGGAGCGACGCGCGGTTTGAGCGCAGCGAGGGCGCGGAGCGCCCCGAGCGCGCGGAACGTCAAGAGCGCAGCGAACGGCCGCGGCGTGAACGTCAGCCGCGTGAACCGCGCGACGCGGGCGGCGACCAGGCTGGTCCTGAGGGCTTCTCCACTGGGCCGCGTCCGGCATTCTTGCGCTCGGAGTAACGCGTCGCCCAATGCCAAAATGAAAAGCGCGGGTCCGTGGGGCCCGCGCTTTTTGTTTTATCGCTTGGAGCTTGGGGGCCGTGGCGGCCCCGCCAAGCGGCGTTCCAGGTATTCGCGCGCGTGTCTCTCGACGTCGGCCAAATGATCTTGCCCCGGCTCGCGACCGCGGAAGAAGTGGTCAGCGCCTTCGATGACGGCGGCGTCGACCTTGATGTTCTTTTGCGTCCGGATCCGGCTGATCACTCGCTCCATGTCGGGCGCGGTGGTGACGCTGTCGCGCGTGCCATAGATCATGACGCCGGAAGCCGGGCAGGGCGCGAGGAACGACAGGTCGTAGTGGTTGGCGGGCGGGGCCACTGCAATGAAGCCGTCGATCTCAGGGCGGCGCATCAGCAATTGCAGTCCGATCCAGGCCCCGAACGAATAGCCGCCCACCCAACATTGTTCGGCATTGGGGTTCATGCTCTGCAGATAGTCGAGCGCCGAGGCCGCATCGGAGAGTTCGCCCATGCCGTTGTCGAACACGCCTTGCGACCGGCCGATGCCGCGGAAATTGAACCGAAGGACGCCGAAGCCCTTGTCGGCGAACAGTTTGTAGAGTTGGACGCTGACCCGGTCCTGCATTGAGCCGCCGGCGCGCGGATGGCCGTGAAGAATGAGCGCGATCGGCGCGCCTTCTTTCGGGGGCTCCTGATAGCGGCCTTCAACGCGCCCCGCGGCGCCCGGAAAAATCACTTCTGGCATTCACGACCCCAGCCTGCAGATCCCAGCGGGACCAGCGGCAAATTCTTGACCAAAATACTCAGGTATCCTAGCTATTCACTAGGAAAAGGACCCGGAACCAAATCTTGGGCCCGACCCCGCAAGGGGGCGCCTTCTAGCACATGAATTTGGGGACGTGCGAGGGCGCGGGAAGGGATTGCTATGCGTTTAACCTCAAAAGGTCGGTACGCGGTCATGGCAATGGCCGATCTGGCGCTCCACGGCGGATCGGATCGCGCTGTGCCGCTGCAAGAAGTGGCGCGCCGCCAGGAGATTTCGCTCTCCTATCTCGAGCAATTGTTCGCCCGCATGCGCAAAGCCGGCTTGGTGTCGGGGGTGCGCGGTCCAGGCGGCGGTTATCGGCTCGCCAAGGCCGCCAACGAGACAACAGTGGCCGCCATCATCGAGGCGGTGAATGAACCGATCAAAGCCACGCGCTGCGATGAAGCTTCGACCAAAAGCTGCCTGGGCCGGCAGGGCCGCTGCATCGCCCACGGGCTATGGGCCGAGATGGGCTCGCGCATCCAGATATTCCTGGCGTCCGTCACGCTGGCGGATGTGTTGGAGCAACGCTTCGACGGCGTCGCACGCGTGGCCGCGGAATAGGACGATGACGAAGACGCCGATCTATTGCGATTACAACGCTGGCGCGCCGGTAAGGGCCGAGGCGGCTGTCGCAATGTCGCGTGCGCTGGCGCTCGGCGGCAATCCCTCGTCCGTGCACAGCTTCGGCCGCCGGGCAAAGGCCATGGTGGAGGATGCGCGCGAGAAGATTGCGAACGCGGTTGACGCGCGCGCGGAGAACGTCGTGTTCACGTCGGGCGCCACGGACGCGCTGCATCTGGCGCTGGCAAGCGCGGGCGCAGCCTCCCTCATTGTCTCCGCGGTCGAGCATGACGCCGTGTTCGAGCACGCAACGCGCGCGCTGCACACGCAACGCGTGGCGCCGGTCGATGCAAACGGGTTGATCAATCTGGAAGTTTTGGCGAGCCTCTTGGCCGACGCGCCGAAGCCAGCGCTCCTCGCAGTCCAACTCGCCAACAATGAGACCGGCGTGATCCAGCCGCTCTCCAAAATAGCGGCGCTCGCACGTGAGCATGGCGCGCTGTTGCTCGTGGACGCGGCGCAAGGACTTGGCCGCGTCCCCGTCAGCATCGCTGATCTCGACGCGACTTATCTCGTCATCTCCAGCCACAAGCTCGGCGGCCCCGGCGGCGCCGGCGCCCTTGTTCTCGCGCCCGGGGCGCCGTTCGCGACCACGCGCTTCGGCGGCGGGCAAGAACGTGGGCGCCGCCCAGGTACGGAAAACAGCGCCGCGCTTGTAGGCTTTGGCGTCGCGCTCGAGTGGGCGGAGCGTGAACGCACGGCGGAAGCGCCGCGTCTTGCCGCCATGCGCGATCGCTTCGAAGCGGGCCTGCCGAGCGACGCGATCGTGTTTGGAAAGAACGCGCCGCGGCTGCCGAACACGTCGAACTTCGCTTTGCCCGGCCTTACCGCGGAAACCGTCGTCATCGCGATGGATCTCGAAGGCGTGGCCATCAGCTCAGGCGCTGCATGTTCCTCCGGAAAGGTACGTTCCAGCCGCGTGCTCGCGGCGATGGGTGTAGCGCCCGACCTCGCCAAAGCCGCGCTGCGCGTCAGCTTCGGCCATGAGTCAAAGCAAACCGACGTGGACGAAGCGCTGCACGCGCTGAACAAGATCGCCGCACGCCGCGCGCTCAAGGGAGCGGCGTGATGAGTGCTGTGAAGGAAAGCATTGACAAGGGCACGGTCGAAGCCGCGCGCGCGCTCGAATCCGAGAAATACAAGCACGGTTTCGTCACCGAGCTTGAACAAGAACTGGCGCCGCCCGGTCTCAACGAAGAGATCGTCCGCTACATCTCGGCCAAGAAAACAGAGCCGGACTGGATGCTGCAATGGCGGCTCGAAGCCTTCCAGCGTTGGCAAACGATGGAAGAGCCGACCTGGGCGCTCGTGCATTATCCGCCGATCGACTACCAAGCCGCGCGCTATTACGCGGCGCCGAAGACTGGCGCGAAGTACAAAAGTTTGGACGACATCGATCCCGAGATTCTGGAGACCTACAAAAAGCTTGGCATCCCGCTGAGGGAAGCCGAGGTGCTCCTGGGCGTTGAAGGCGCGCCGCGCGTGGCCGTTGACGCGGTGTTCGACAGCGTCTCCGTTGTCACCACGTTTAAGGATGAACTCGCCAAGGCCGGCGTCATCTTCTGCCCGATGAGCGAAGCCGTGCGCGAGCATCCGGAACTGGTGAAGAAATACCTCGGTTCTGTCGTGCCGACATCCGACAATTTCTTCGCCACGCTGAATAGTGCGGTCTTCTCGGACGGGTCGTTCGTCTATGTGCCGCCGGGCGTGCGCTGCCCGATGGAGCTCTCCACCTATTTCCGTATGAACGCGGAAGGCACCGGCCAATTCGAGCGCACGCTCATCATCGCCGACAAGGGCGCCTACGTCTCGTACCTCGAAGGCTGCACTGCGCCGATGCGCGATGAAAATCAGCTGCACGCCGCCGTCGTCGAGCTCGTCGCGCTCGATGACGCCGAGATCAAATATTCCACCGTGCAAAATTGGTGGCCAGGCGATTCTGACGGCAAAGGCGGCATCTACAATTTCGTGACTAAGCGCGGTGATTGCCGTGGCCCGCGCTCGAAGATCAGCTGGACACAGGTCGAGACCGGCTCCGCCATCACCTGGAAGTATCCCAGTTGCATTCTGCGCGGCGACGACAGCGTCGGCGAATTCTACTCGATCGCCGTCACCAATGGCCGCCAGCAAGCCGACACCGGCACGAAGATGGTGCACCTGGGCAAGAACACGCGCTCGCGCATCATTTCCAAGGGCATCAGCGCCGGCCGCTCGTCCAACGCTTATCGCGGGCTCGTGTCGGCGCACGCCAAAGCCAAGGGCGCGCGCAATTTCACGCAATGCGACTCGCTGCTGATCGGCGACCAGTGCGCTGCGCACACTGTGCCTTACGTCGAAACGCGAACACCAGACGCGCAGTTTGAGCATGAGGCGACGACCACGAAGCTTTCCGACGATCAGCTCTTCTACCTCCGCGCGCGTGGTATTCCCGAGGAGGAGGCCGTCGCGCTTCTCGTGAATGGGTTTGTCCGCGACGTGCTGCAAAAGCTGCCGATGGAATTCGCGGTCGAAGCGCAGAAACTATTGGAAGTTAGTCTTGAGGGGAGCGTGGGCTGATGCGGGTGCGTGACTTGGCTTTGGCGCTATGCGTGCTCGCTCTGGTCTCCTGCGGTCAGCCGGCGCAGGAAGAGACGGGCTACGAAAGCGGCTCAAGCGCGCCGCTTTCTGATGAGGAAGAGGCTGCCGACCATTCCGTAGAGCTCGAACCGGTCGATCCGCTGCTCGTCGCCGCGCCGCCGGAAGATTTCGTCGCCATCGAGCCAAGTGAAGTGGGTGTCTTTGGCGCGCCGACGATTATGGATTCGATTCACGACCTAATCTCGGGCGAAGCGCTTGAAGGTGAAGCCTCGGTCAGCCTCACCGTCCGCGAAGATGGTGACATCGCCTTCGCCGATATCGTGCGCGACAACATTCCTGACGATTCCGTTGCCGCGGGCCACGTGCGCGTCGAGTTTCGCCGCGAGCCGGAAGGCTGGTTTCCGACCAATGCCTATCGCCGCTGGATGTGCCGCCGCGGCGCCCACGCGAACCAATGGAGCAAGGAGCTGTGCGAATGATGCGCGCGCTCATCCTCACGCTGGCGCTGGCCGCCTGCGCGCAGAGCGCGCCGATTGAGGCGACGCCGACGTGCGCAGAGCTGGACTTCACTGGCGAGTACCTGGAGCGCAGCTGCACGCTGATCGCCAATGACGAGACATTGCGCGTACGCTATTCGCCCGTCGCCGAGGGTGCGACGGGCGGGGCGGTTTCAGTCGATGTGTTGAATGAAAATGGCGATGTTCTCCAGACGATGCTGGAGAGCGACGTCTCCGAATATCTGCCCCCCAGCGTGCAGGACGTCGACGGTGACGGCCGCGGCGACATCCTGATCGCGCGCGAGCGCGGCAATGTGAATACGGCGAGCGGCGTCTGGGTGTTCAGCGGCGATGCCGGCGCCTACCGCCGTGTGGGCGAGATCAGCGGTGTCGAAATCGCCAACACTGCCGACGGGTTTGTCGCCGTGCCTGCCCGGGGCGGCGCGGCAATGTGGAACGTCGCTTTCTATCAGCTTGATGCTGAGGGCCTGCACATGTTGGCCAGTGTCAATGTCGAAGGTGAAGAGCTCGCCGGCGGCCAAATCCGCTCGACGTGCTCGTTGTTGGACGCACCCGGCATCGATCGCGTCGGGCTGACGACCGAGCAAGCCGAGGCCAAGTTCTGCGCGGAACCTGCCGCTCAGGTGTTTGCGCCATGAGCAAGACCGAAACCCGAGAATATTGGTTCGCGCGGCGGTTTCCACTCGGTAATGCCCGCTCAGGTTTGGCGCCTGTGCACTGGAAGGGGTGGGTGTGCAGCCTCATCTTTGTCGGTGTGATGCTGCTGGGCGCAGGCGTTTGGGGCTACTTCGCGATGCGCGACGAAATGTTCCACGGCGCGGCGATCTTCGCCGTGCTCGCCATCGTTGGCGGCGGTTGGTTCATCCTCGTATCGCAAGCGAACGCGGACCGCGTTCGGACAGTCGAAGATTATAGAAGAGAGAAGACGCGTGTTTGAAGTGAAGGATCTGCACGTCGAGGTCGGCGGCGCCGAGATCATCAAGGGACTGACGCTTCGCGTCCCGGCGGGCGAAACGCACGCCATTATGGGCCCGAACGGCGCCGGTAAATCCACGCTGGCGTACGCGCTCTCCGGCCGCGACGGCTATGAGGTGAAGAGCGGTAGTGCTTCGCTGGACGGTGTTGACCTGCTGGCGCTGGAGCCGGAAGAGCGCGCGGCGGCGGGGCTCTTTCTCTCGTTCCAATACCCCGTCGAAATCCCTGGCCTTTCCGTAATCGCGTTCCTGAAAGCCGCGCTCAATGCGCAGCGCAAAGCCAAGGGTCTCGATCCCATGCCGGCGCCGGAGCTGTTGAAGCTGATGCGCAGCAAGGCTGAAGCGCTAAAGATCGACCAAGAGATGCTGAAGCGGCCGCTGAATGTCGGCTTCTCGGGCGGCGAGAAGAAGCGCTTCGAGGCGCTGCAAATGGCCGTGCTGCAACCGCGCTTCGCCATTCTCGACGAAACCGATTCCGGCCTCGATATCGACGCGCTGCGTATTGTCTCGGAAAACGTGAACGCGCTGCGCGCACCCGATCGCGGCTTGCTCGTGATCACGCACTATCAGCGCTTGCTCGATTACATCAAGCCCGATCGCGTCCACGTGCTCGCACGCGGCCGCATCGTCGATAGCGGCGGGCCTGAGCTTGCGCTGACGTTGGAGCGCGAAGGCTACGACAAATATTTGAAGGCGGCGGCGTGAGCGCGAACGTCCTCCCTAATCGTCGCGACGAGGCGTGGCGTTATTCTGACTTGCGCGCTGCTCTTGCGGGTAGAGAGGAGCGCATTGCCTCGTTTCCGTCAGAACCAGGGGTGCCCCCGATCCGCGCCTTGGCGAAAGCGCTGGCGACGGGCGAAACGACGCGAAAATTTGAAGTCGGCGAAGATGGTGACGTCTGGACGTCAAATGTGCCTGCGGATTCCGGGCGCGTCACTCGTATTACCGCGCCAGTCGGCACCAGCGGTCTCATATTCGAGCGCCTTCACTCTTGGGTGGACCAGAACACTCGGACTGGGCTGAAGCTCTCGGCGTCCGCGACAGATATCTTCGTTGAAGATCATGCCACGCTGACCCGTGTTCTTATTCAGGACAGTTCAACCCAATATGAAGCGGCAGACATCATACAACTCAGTGAAGCGCACGTGCGCTTGGGTGCGGGGGCGAAGTTCCGTCAGTTTATTCTAGCCGATGGCGCCAAGCTTGCGCGGATTGAGACGCACGTCGATGTCGAAGGCGAGGGCGCGCATGTCGAGCTGAACGGCGTCTATATGACGGGTGTCGGTCGCCACGCCGATCTGACTTCGGTGATCAATCACTACGTCGCTAGTTGCGAAACGCGCCAACTCATCAAGGGCGTCGCTCGCAAGGGCGGACGTGGCGTGTTTCAGGGCAAGATCGTCGTCGCCAAGGGCGCGCAGAAGACGGATGCCCGCCAGTATCATCACGGCATGCTGCTGGAAGAGGGCGCGGAAATTTTCGCCAAGCCCGAACTCATGATCCACGCCGACGACGTGCAATGTGCACACGGCAACACGGCGGGCGGTTTGGACGAGCGCGCGCTCTTCTACATGCGCTCTCGCGGCGTGCCGGAAGCGGAAGCGCGCGCGCTGCTGATTGAGAGTTTCCTGGTGGAGGCGATCCCGAGCGGTCTGCCGGAAGAATTGCACAACGAATTGGTAGATCGCATCCGCGCCTGGCTCGCCGGAGGCGCCGCATGAACGCGCCTCTGATCAAGCGCCCGTTCGACGTCAACGCCATCCGCGCCGAATTCCCAATCCTCGGTCGTGAAGTAAACGGCCGCCCGCTCGTCTATCTCGACAGCGCCGCCAGTGCACAAAAGCCAGAGGCGGTGATTGAAGCCATGGCCGCAGCCATGCGTGGCTCTTACGCGAACGTGCATCGCGGTCTGCACGCGCTCGCCAACGAGACCACGGAAGCGTTCGAGGCCTCACGCGCCGCGATCGCGCGACTGCTCAACGCACCTAGCCCCGAGAACATCGTCTTCACCAAAAGTGGCACGCAAGCGATCAACATCGTCGCCGCCGGCCTCGACATTCAGCCGGGTGACGAAATCGTCGTCTCGGTGATGGAGCACCACGCCAACATCGTGCCGTGGCATTTCCTGCGCGAGCGCAAAGGCGCTGTGCTCAAATGGCTCGACATCGACGATGACGGCGGTATCGACCTGGCCGCGCTCGAGGCGCTGATCGGCCCGCGCACCAAGATGGTCGCGATCACGCATATGTCGAACGTGTTGGGCGCCAAAACGCCAGCGGCTGACATTGTGCGTATCGCGCACGCCAAGGGCGTGCCGGTGCTGCTCGATGGCTGCCAGGCGGTCGTGCACGGCCGCGTCGACGTGCAAGCGCTCGACGTCGATTTCTACGCCTTCACCGGCCACAAGCTTTATGGCCCCACCGGTATCGGTGCGCTTTACGGCAAGACGGAACGCCTGGAAGCTTTGCCGCCGTTTGAAGGCGGCGGCGAGATGATCGACATCGTCGAGCAAGGCCGCGTCACCTACAACGAGCCGCCGCATCGCTTCGAAGCCGGCACACCGCCGATCCTTGAAGCCATCGGCTTGCACGCCGCGATCGAATGGTGGGAGGCGCAAGACCGCGCCGCCATCGAAGCCCACGAAGCAGCGCTCCGTGACCGCGCCATGGCAGGCCTGCGGGAACTTAATTGGGTGAAATTGCATGGCGCTGCGGCTGACAAAGGCGCCATCGTGGCTTTTTCCGTCGAGGGCGCGCACCCACATGATGTGGCGCAGATCCTCGACCGTCAGGGCGTCGCGGTGCGCGCCGGCCACCATTGCGCGCAGCCGCTCATGGCGCGTCTCGGCGTCACCGCCACCGCAAGGGCGAGTTTTGCATGCTACAATCGGCTTGAGGAAGTCGATGCGTTAATCGAAGCGCTGCACAAAGCGCGCAAGCTTCTGGGTTAGGATGATGGACGGCGTTACTTCACCTCCGACCACGGCGCTGCCACAGGCGGAATTGGACCGCATCACCGACGATCTGGTGGCGCAGTTCAAGACCGTGTTCGACCCGGAGATTCCGGTCGACATCTACGAACTCGGCCTGATCTACAAAGTCGACATCAATGATGAAGGGCATGTCGATATCGAGATGACGCTGACGGCGCCGGGTTGTCCCGTGGCTGGCGAAATGCCGGGCTGGGTGGAGTCGGCGGCGCGCAAGGTCGCGGGCGTGACATCGGCGCGCGTGAACCTGGTCTTCGATCCGCCGTGGACGCCCGCGCGCATGAGCGATGAAGCCAAACTCGAACTGAACATGTTGTGATCCCATGAGCCGCAGACCTCGCCCCAAGATCGTCACCCTGACCGACGCGGCCGCCGCGCGCGTGCAGGAGATCATCGCCAAAGGCGATAAGCCCTATCTGCGCGTGGGCGTCGTCAATGGCGGTTGCGCCGGCATGGAATACAAACTCGACTACGCCGAAGCGCCCGAGCAATTCGACGAATTGGTCGAGGACAAGGGCGTGCGTATTCTGGTGAAGGCCGACGCCGTGCTCTTCTTGCTCGGCTCCGAAATCGATTACGAGACCACGCGCCTCGCCTCAAAATTCGTCTTCCGCAATCCGAACCAAACGGACGCTTGCGGCTGCGGAGAGAGCGTCACCATCGTGCCGGCCAAGGAAGAGGCCTAAGCGCCGATGAGCAGCAGCTTCCACGAATTCGTGCGGGAGCTGTTCGCGGGCCTGGGCCAAGTCCAAATAAAGCGCATGTTCGGCGGCGCCGGTGTTTACGCCGATGGCCGCATGTTCGCGCTGCTCGCCGACGAGACGATATACATCAAGACCGATGACACGCTGAAAGCCGCGCTCGCGGAAGAGGGCAGTGGTCCATTCGTATGGACGCCCAACAAGGGTCCGCGCGCCGGCGAAAGCGTCGAGATGAGCTATTGGCGCCTGCCCGAGGCCGCACTCGATGATCCTGAACTCGCCTCGCGCTGGGCAGAAAAAGCATTGGCCGTCGCCCGATCAAAGGCGACGGCCAAACCCAAAGCAAGGAAGAGTCGTAAGGTCTAGTTGCCGGTGAATTTCGCCGGCCGCTTTTGAAGGAACGCCGCGACGCCTTCGGCGAAATCGCCGTAACGGCCGACATCACGCTGCGACCAGCGCTCGGCCGTCAATTGCTCTTCCCAGCTATTGTCGAGCGATTGCCAGGCAAGTTTGCGGATCATGCCGAGTGTCTTCGTCGGCCCATCCGCCAATTCCGAGGCGAGCTTCAGCGCCGCAGGCATCAAATCCGCGTCGGCGACCACGCGATTGATCAGACCCCATTCCAGCGCCTTGGCGGCGGGCAATTTTTCGCCAAGCAGCATCATTTCCATGGCCCGCGCACGGCCAATCATGCGCGGCAATTGATAGGTCGCGCCGCCATCCGGCACGAGGCCGATGCGGCGGAACGCCTGCAGGAAGTACGCGCTCTCGCCGGCGAGGATCATGTCGCCCATCAACGCGATTGAGCAGCCAACGCCAGCCGCTGCGCCATTCACCGCCGTCACCAGCGGAATTGGCAGGTCGCGCAGCTGCGACATGAACGGATTGTACGCCTCCTCAAGCGCTTTCCCGAGATCGACCTTGCCGTCCTCGCCGAGCGGGGGCCGATCGCCGCCAAGTTTCGCGCCCGACGAAAAGCCTCGGCCTTCGCCAGTCAACACGACGGCGCGCGCTTCGCCCGCGGCGCGCTTCGTCGCGTCAGCAAGTTCGAGCACCATGTCGACCGCAGCCGCATTGAGCGTGCTCGGGTCGTTCAGCGTGATGACAGCAACCGCGCCCTCAAGCGCGTATTTGACCTTGGCGTACGCCATCGCATTCCTCCTCGTTTGGAGGCGATGCTAGTGGCTATTCCTGGCTTGAAAAGCGCTACGCAACGTAAAGGACGGGCGTCGCATCGGTCGTGACCTGATTGCGGCCGTTGCGCTTGGAGGCGTAGAGGCACGCGTCTGCGCGCTCCACGAGACCCGCCGGCGTGTCGCCCGGCTGAAGGCGGGCGATACCGACGGATACTGTCACTTGTCCCAGGTCCTCATTGGTCGAGCGGCGGCGTAGACGTTTGGCTTGGATCGCCGCACGCAAAGCTTCCGCCGTCTGCGCCGCCACGCGCGGGCTGACGCGCGGCATAATGACCGCGAATTCCTCGCCGCCATGTCGGGCGACCAGGAAGTCGGGGCGCGCATGCGCCTGCAGAGCGCTGGCGAGGAAACGCAGGATTTGGTCGCCGGTGTGGTGGCCCCAAGTGTCGTTGAAGCGCTTGAAATGGTCGATGTCACACAAGAGCAGGCAAAGCTCGGTGCGTTGCGCGCGCGCTTCTTCCAGGCGCATGCGCAGCGTCTCGTCGAACATGCGGCGGTTGGCGAGACCGGTGAGGCTGTCGGTCAGCGATTCCACGCGGACCGATTCAAGACTGGTGCGCAGCGTGTCGATCTCACGCGAGGAACGCTGCAACTGGTCCGTCAAAATCTTGTTGTGGTTGGCCATGTCGAGCGTGGCTGCAGCCAGGCTCGCCACCAATTGTCGAACCTGCTCGGCGCCCAGGCCGCGGGTGAGGTCGCTGGCCGCACTCTCCAGCGTACGTCCATAATCCCCGCTCTTCTCCTCGGATTGCTTGAGAAAATCGACGACTTGGTTGAGATCGCGCGCGATCTTTTCACCAGCCAGAACGATCTGCGCCGAGGCCCCGAGACCGGTGAAAAAGCGGTCGTAAAGGTCCGTATTGAAGTCGGGGGCGAAACCTTCGCCGCTGGCGATGCGCGCATCGATCGCCTCGCGCAATTGGCGATTGCGACCCAAACGATAGCCGAGCCAGACTTCGTAATTCTGGCCCGTCGCGGGCACCCCATGCAGGCGCATGAGGTCAAGCGTCTCCTGCGCGACGGCTTGGCCGCCGGGGCCCTGCATAAGCACGCTTTGATCAGTCACGCGGGTCGGTTCCGAGAATCTGCTGTAACAGTCGGACGCTACGGGGCAGGATATGAGCGAGTGGTAAACGCCGCAGTCGCTTTTGTTAAAATTGGTAATTGCCCTTACGCAACGGCGTACCGGTAAAGTGGTTCAAAAGTCATCCCGGAGATCCGCGTGAATAAGCCAGTCGATCCGTCCATCGAGGAAAGCAAAGCGCGCATGCAGGCCGTGCTTGAGCTGCAGAAGCGCCTCGTCATCAGCAAGGGACCTCCCGACGCACGCCTCCGTAAGGATCGGCTCACGCGTTGTATTGATCTTCTGATCACCCACCAGAATGATTTCGTGGAGGCAATGAACGCCGATTTCGGCAATCGTTCGCGCGACATGACGCGGCTGACCGACATCGCGGGCGCCATCGGCCCGCTCAAGGAAGCCCGCGAAAGCCTCGAGAAATGGATGAAGCCGCAGAAGCGCAAGGTGACGCCCGCCGCGCTCGCCATGTTCGGTGCGAAGGCCGAAGTGCGCTATCAGCCGAAAGGCGTCGTCGGCGTGATCTCGCCCTGGAACTTCCCGGTGCAGCTCTCGTTCGACGCCATCGCCGGCGCTTTCGCGGCGGGCAACCGCGTCATGCTGAAACCGTCCGAATTCACCCCGGCGACGTCCGCGTTGATGGCGCGCACCATCGATCTTTATTTCGACGAGGATGAGATCGCGGTGATCGTCGGCGGCGCCGAAGTCGGGGCCGCGTTCTCAAGCCTGCCGTTCGACCATTTGATCTTCACGGGCGCCACCTCGGTGGCCAAGCACGTGATGCGCGCCGCGGCTGAGAACCTTGTGCCGGTGACGCTCGAACTCGGCGGCAAATCGCCGGTCGTGATCGGCCGCAGCGCCGATCTGGCCAAGACGGCCGCGCGCGTGATGACGGGCAAGACCATGAACGCCGGTCAAATCTGCCTCGCCCCCGATTACGTGATCGCGCCCAGTGAGAGCGTGCGCGGCTTCGTCGACGAGACCAAGCGCGCGGTCGCCAAGATGTATCCGACCATCAAGGACAACGCCGACTACACGTCCATGATCAACCAGCGCCATTACGACCGTGTGCGCGGGCTGATCGATGACGCGAAAGCCAAGGGCGCCGAGATCGTCGAGATCAATCCGGCCGGCGAGGATTTCACGCAGCAAGAACACCGTAAGATTCCGCCCACGCTCATTCTCGGCGCGACCGACGAGATGAACGTGATGCAGGAAGAAATCTTCGGCCCGGTGCTGCCCGTCCGCACCTATGCCGGCCTCGATGACGCCATCGCCGAGATCAATGCGCGCCCGCGCCCGCTTGCGCTCTATTATTTTGGCGAGGACGCGACGGAGAGCGAAGCGCTGCTCAACAATACCCACTCGGGCGGCGTCACCATCAATGACGTGATCTTCCACGTGACGATGCAAGATCTGCCGTTCGGCGGCGTCGGCCCATCAGGCATGGGCGCCTATCACGGCCATCGGGGCTTCTTGGAATTCAGCCACGAGAAGGCGGTCTATCGCCAGACCTCAAGCGAAATCCTCGCCATGATGCGTCCGCCCTATGGCGCGACGTTCAAGAAGCAGGTCGAAGGCCGGATCAAGCCGTAAGGCTCAGACCGCCGGCTTCCAGCCGGCATCTTCACAAGCTGCAAATGAAAGCGGGCCTGGAATGGGCGCTCCAGGCCCGCGATGTTTGTGAAGTTTGCCGGCTGGAAGCCGGCGGTCCGATAATCGTCATTTCTTCCGCAAAAACGCCGGCAGATTGTCGCCGAAGCCTTGCACATCGCCGCCGCGCTCGTCGCGGGGCGGGCGGCGCTCTTGCTCGCGACGCGCCGGCGCTTCGGCGCGCTTTTCGCGGCGTGGTTCATTGCGCGGCTTGCGCTCGCTACGCTCCTGCGGCGCTTCGCTTTGCTCGATGGGCTCCATCGACGCTGTCGGCCGCTCAGCATCGCGCTTCACATAGCGCTGCTTCTTTTCCGACAAACGCTTCGAATGCTCTTTCTTGAGCTCCTCGGCGCGGCGACCGCGGCCGCCACGATCGCTCGGGTCGCCGATCGCCGCTTCCGGCAGACCTTCGATCTGCGCCTTCTCGATTTCCTTGCCGGTCAGCTTCTCGATCAGCTCCAAGCTCTTCTTGTCGCCCGGACCAACCAGCGTAAAGGAGGCGCCCTGCCGACCAGCGCGGCCGGTGCGGCCGATGCGGTGCACATAATCATCCGGGCTGCGCGGCGGCTCGTAATTGAACACGTGGCTGACGTCCGGAACGTCCAGTCCGCGCGCGGCCACATCGGACGCCACCAAAATCTTCAAGTCACCCGAGCGGAAACGATCCAATGTCTTCGTCCGCAAGCTCTGGTCCAGATCGCCATGGATCGGCGCCGCATCATAGCCGTGACGCTTCAGCGAGAGCGCGACCACGTCCACATCAGTCTTGCGATTGCAAAAGACGATGCCGTTCTTGACTTCCACGGCATTGATCACAGCGCGCAGCGCGGCGCGGCGCGTGCGCGGATCGTTGCCCGGCAGCATGACGACACGCTGGGTGATCGTGCTCGCCGTAGTGGCCGGCCGGGAGACTTCCACGCGCAGCGGATTGGAGAGAAATGCCTCGGTAATGCGCGTGATCTCAGGCGCCATGGTGGCGGAGAAGAAGAGCGTCTGGCGGGTAAACGGCGTCAGTTTGAAAATGCGCTCGATGTCCGGGATGAAGCCCATGTCCAGCATGCGGTCGGCTTCATCGACCACCATGACTTGTACGCCGGTCAGCAAGAGTTTGCCGCGCTCAAAGTGATCGAGCAGCCGGCCAGGCGTTGCGATCAGCACATCGACGCCACGCGCCAGCAGGGCGTCTTGATCGCCGAACGACACGCCGCCGATCAGCAGCGCCTTGGTCAGCTTTTGATACTTGCCGTATTTGTCAAACGCTTCGGCGACTTGCGCGGCCAGTTCGCGCGTCGGCTCCAGGATCAAGGTGCGTGGCATGCGTGCGCGCGAGCGGCCAGAGGCCAGAATATCGATCATCGGCAGGGTGAAGCTGGCGGTTTTACCGGTGCCGGTTTGGGCGATGCCGAGAACATCGCGGCCCTTCAGCACTTCGGGGATGGCCGCCGCTTGGATCGGGGTCGGCGTGTTGTAGCCGCCTTCCTTCACCGCGCGCAGCGTGGCTTCGGAAAGTCCCAGATCGTCGAAGGTGATTTGCGGGGCAGCGGCAGTTTCTGCGTCGAGGGACGCGGTATTTTCGGAATTCATTCAATCTCACTTGAGGCGCCGCTCCTCGCGCCTTGGGCGAAAGAGAGCAGGGCCGTTTCAGGTTGGCGCTTCCAGCCGGCATCGTCTGCGGATCAGACGGGGGCGTTCAGCAAGGGCGAGCACGCCCTAGAGGCGCGCACAACGGACAGCCGGGAGATGGCTCTATTTGACGCAAAAGTCAACATTTCCACAGGTACTAGATCGCCAGGATGCGTCAGACGTCGATCTCTTCCGCCACGAACTTCGCGTTCGCTTGGATATAATCGAAGCGCTTCTCGGCCTTTTTGCCCATTAGCGTTTCGACCAAATTCTCGAAATCCGGCAGGCCGCTCTCATCCAGGATGACGCGCGCGAGCGTGCGCGTTTCCGGGTTCATGGTCGTGTCTTTCAAATCCGCCGGCATCATTTCGCCGAGGCCTTTGAAGCGGCTGATCTCGACCTTGCGGCCTTTGAACTCACCGTTGAGCAGCGCTTCTTTATGCGCATCGTCGCGCGCATAGATGCTCTCTTTGCCGGCCGTCACGCGATAGAGCGGCGGCATCGCCAGATAGAGCCGGCCCTCGCGAATGAGCGCCGGCATCTGCTTATGGAAGAACGTGATCAGCAATGAGGCGATATGAGCGCCATCGACGTCGGCATCGGTCATGATGACGATACGCTCGTAGCGCAGATCATCGATCTTGAACTTCGCGCCCATCTGCACGCCCAGCGCCAGCGCCAGATCGGCCAGCTCCTGGTTGCCGCTCATCTTCTCAGCGCCCGCGGAAGCGACGTTCAAAATCTTGCCGCGCAGCGGCAGGATCGCTTGCGTCTCGCGATTACGCGCTTGCTTGGCCGAACCACCGGCCGAGTCACCTTCGACCAGGAAGATTTCGGTGTCTTTCTCGCCCGCACGCGAGCAATCGGCGAGCTTGCCGGGCAGGCGCAGCTTACGCGTGGCGCTTTGGCGGGAGACTTCCTTCTCCTTGCGCCGCCGCATCCGGTCTTCAGCCTGTTGGATCGCCCATTCGATCAGGCGATTGGCGTCCTGCGTGTTCGCCGCGAGCCAATGATCGAACGGATCGCGCACCGCTTGTTCAACGATCTTCGCCGCTTCGGTTGAGACGAGGCGGCCCTTGGTTTGGCCTTCGAACTGCGGGTCGCGAATAAAGACGGAGACGAGGCCTGCGCCTGTGCTCATCACGTCTTCCTGCGTGATGAGGCCAGCTTTCTTGTTGTTGCGCAATTCGGCGTAGGCCCTCAGGCCCTTGGTGATCGCCGCGCGGAAGCCGGCCTCATGGAATCCGCCGTCCGGCGTGTAAACCGTGTTGCAGTACGAGCGAAGGAAGCCGTCCGCTTCGCCGAAGCCGTCGCTTACCCACGTAATCGCCCACTCGACGCGGCCGTGCGGGCTATCCTTGTCCGTCCGACCCGAAAAGGCCTCGTTCACAACGGCGCGTTTCGACGTGGTCAGCTCGGTGAGAAAGTCCGCGAGACCGTTCGGGAAGTGCAGGATCGTCTCGGCCGGCGTGTCGTCCTTGATCAGCTCCGGCGCGCACTTCCAGCGAATTTGCGTGCCGCGCTGCAGATACGCCTTCGAGCGCGCCATTTGGAAAAGACGCGCCGGCTTGAACGCCGCGCCCTTGCCGAAGATTTCCGCGTCCGGATGGAAGCGCACCGTCGTGCCGCGGCGGTTGTGCGCAGGGCCGACCTCAACCAGCTTCGATGTTGGCGTGCCGCGCGAGAAGGTCTGGCGATAAAGCTTACGCTCGCGGGCAACTTCAACTTCCACCTTGTCCGAAAGCGCGTTCACGACGGAAACGCCGACGCCGTGCAGACCGCCGGACGTGTGATAGACCTTGCCCGAGAATTTGCCGCCCGCGTGCAGCACCGTCATGATGATCTCAAGCGCGGACTTCTTCGGAAACTTCGGGTGCGGATCGACGGGCATGCCGCGCCCGTTGTCGGTTACGCGCAACGTGCCGTCCGCTTCCAACTCAACTTCGATGCGATCCGCGAACCCCGCAACCGCTTCATCCATCGAGTTATCGAGCACTTCAGCGAAGAGGTGGTGCAACGCCCGTTCATCGACGCCGCCAATGTACATCCCCGGCCGCTTGCGGACGGGCTCCAGCCCCTCAAGGACTTCGATGTCCTTGGCGGTATAGCCGCCAGCCGCCGCCGGCGGGGCCTCGCTGTCGCCAAACAATTCCGAACCCCAAAGGTTGTCGGGGCCGCTACCAGATTTCTTCTGCGTTTGCGCCATGGGGTCCGCTTTAAGGCGCTTCGCGCCAGTTCATCAATGCTTGGGCTGTGGGCTTTCACCCAATAGGGGTTTGGTATCCGAGAGGTAAACGGCAGCCGGCCGCGCCCATCAGGGGATTAAGTGGCATATGGGTCACGGCGCCTTCATTTCATTCGGGAAATGGCAGTTCCCGGCGAAACCATGCCCCATTCCGATTGTTCGCTCCCGGTCAACGGCATGCGGGGGCCGCTCAATGAAGGAGCAGCGAGCATGAAGAAATTTGCACTTATGGCCGCGGTCGCGGCGGCGTCGATGATGGCCTTGCCGGCCGTTGCGCACGCAGAATGGTACGCGGGCGCAGCCTATACCCAGTACGACGCGGACGACGCCGAAGTCGGCGGCGTGACGGGTCGCCTTGGCTATCGCGTCAATCCGAACTTCGCGATCGAAGGCGAGGGCACGCTGGGCGTGGATGATGACGACGGCGCTGAACTCGATAGCGCTTATGGCGCGTACGCGGTCGGCGTGTTGCCAGTCGGCACGTCGGGCTTCGAAGTGCTTGGCCGCGCTGGCTATCAGCAGATCGACATCGGCGGCACTGGCGTCGATGACGGGGGCTTCTCGTATGGCGCGGGCGTCGGCTGGCGCCTCGGCGGCGGTTTTGGCTTGCGCGCCGACTACACGCGCACCGAAGCCGATGACGACGTCGACGCCATTTCACTCGGCGGCACGGTGAACTTCTAACGCCATTTCACCCGCAGCATTTCGGGCTGGAGAGCAATCTCCAGCCCGTTGTGTTGGTGAACGTCCGTTAGCCCCGTTTCCTAACGCGATTGCAAAGACAAAGAGCTTAAATGTTTCCTGCGCTCCGCCCGCTTGACGTGCGGGGCTTGTCGATTGGGCGCAGGCGACATTGGCGAGAAGTGCACACATCCAGAAGGCGCGCGCACGCGCCCGTTTGCAGAAGCAGACCGGCGGAGACATGCCGCAGGCCATCCATGCTATGGCGGCGGCGGCCTCGGAGCCATGCGTGGACGCTGTGTTCGCCCTTGAAGAAAGCGTGGAAGACCTCGAGCCGCCGTTCGATCCGCCGGACGAAAGCGACTTTGACGCACTCGAGATCGAAGAAGACGATACCGAATTCGCATTCGCGATGACGTCGGAGCCGGCGGCGTTTGAGGCCGCCAGCAACGAAGCGGGGCCGCAGGAAGCGGAAGCGATCGCGTCCGAGGCCATCCCGGTTGAAGCCGAATGCGCGGTCGCGGAGACCGACGAGGAGCCGCCGTTCGATCCCCCCGACGAGCGCGACGAATGCTTCCAGCCGCCGCTTGTGGAATACAATCTGCCGCCCTTGAACGAGGACTGCACGGCCGAGGCGCCGTTGCTGCTCACGCGCAGCGAAGCGACGCGGCCCGGCGAGCGCGCGGAACGCTCGTTCCCGCGCGATCCGCGCGCGGGGGAGGCGCCAGAGCTGCGGCCGGCGCCTGCCATCACCATCCTCGCCTGCTGGGACCGACCGGAGACCGGCGAACTCATCGAGCACGCCGCCATGGACATGCGCTTGGCGCGCACCGAATTCTATTGCGAACGCGGCGGCGTCGAGGCGGCGCTCGCGGCCGTAGATGAATGCGCGCCCGACCTCGTTGTGGTGGAAAGC
This sequence comes from Vitreimonas sp., assembly GCF_036392335.1. Lineage (NCBI taxonomy): Bacteria > Pseudomonadati > Pseudomonadota > Alphaproteobacteria > Hyphomonadales > Hyphomonadaceae > Vitreimonas > Vitreimonas sp. The sequence continues at coordinate 58,256 of NZ_DASVYD010000066.1, read as the reverse complement.
ACGCTGGCGCGCGACCAATTGCTGAGCGGCCTCGATCGCCTAGCGCCGCGTCTCGGCGCGGGCGCGAAGATCATCGTGATCGGCGCGGTCAATGATATCTCGCTGCTGCGCGATCTCGCCGCTCGCGGTGTCAGCCAATACATCGTGCCGCCGGTCGGCGAGGACGATCTCGTTCAGGCCATTTGCTCACTTTATGCCAACACCGACAATGCGCGCGTTGTCGCCGTGGTTGGCGCGCGCGGCGGCGTGGGCGCCTCCACGCTGGCTTACAATCTCGCTTGGTCGATCGCTGAGCGTCAGAAGCTCCAGACCACACTCGTTGATCTCGATGTCGCCTTCGGCGTCGCCGCCTTCAACGCCGCCGGCGACCCGCGTATCAGCGCGGCCGATGCGCTCGCGAACGCCGAGCGTCTCGATGAGATAGTGTCGTCCAATGGTCGATTGCGTATGCTCACGGCGCCGGCAGATTTGCAGGCCTCCTTTGAGCCCAGCGCTGAAGCGGCAATGGAGTTGATGGCCAGCGTGCGCCGAACCAGTCCCGTTGTGGTGCTGGATATGCCGCATGCGTGGAATGCCTGGGTGAAGCAGGTGCTTGCCGCCGCGGACGAGGTTGTCCTCGTGGCCGGACCCGATCTCGCCAGCTTGCGCAACGCCGAGCACATGCTGCATGTGCTGCGCGGAGCGCGCGGCCTTGGCGCGGAGCCGCACGTCGTGCTTTCGATGACGGGTGTGCCGAAGCGTCCGGAAATTCCGGCAAAGGATTTTTCAGACACGCTGGCAACCACGCCGGTTGCCTGCTTCGCTTTCGAGCCAGAAGTCTTCGGTGTCGCGGAAATGGCGCGTCAGCCCTTAGGCCTCAGTGCGCCACGGGCCAAAGCGACCGCCGCAGTCGATACGCTCGCCACAATGCTGACGGGGCGCGGCGTGGCGGAGCGCAAGCGTGCACCTCTCAAAAAGGGCCCGGCCGTAACGCTTCGCAGCGCGCCCGAGCGGATGGTTGCCGAGCTTGAGGACGGTGTGGCGGCGGAGCCTAAGCTTGCGGACATCGTCGCGCCAATCTCGATCGAGCCATTTCAGTCGGTGGATGAGAAGCCCGATCCCGTGTCACCGGCCGTGCGGCCCTTCACTTTCCGCGCCGAACCTGAGCCGCTCGAACTCATTCAGATGGCGCCTGCGCTTGAGGACGGCGTGCTGGCGAGAGCGCGCGACGCCGCGGTCGCCGAAGTAGCGCAAGTGCAGGCGCAGCGCATCCGCCGTGGTCGCCCCGGGCTCATCCGCGCCGTGGCCTGCGTGATTGCCGTGATCGCAGCGGGAGCCATCTATCTGCAAAATCAGCGCGAGGCGTCCGCAGCCGCGCCTGAACGCGCCACGCCGACTGTAGGGCCACTGGCTGCACCGGTCGCGTCGGCGGCGCCTGCGACTCCGACAACGGCTTCACCCGAACAGCGTTACGATGCCGCGTTGCAGGCTTTGAGCGTGGGGCAAGCCGCGCAAGCGGTTGCGACGCTTCGTGAAGCAGCTGAAGCGGGGTACGCGCCCGCGCAATATCGCTTGGCGAAACTGTATGAGAATGGCGACGGCGTGCCTACCGACCTGGCGCTTGCGCGCCAATGGGCGGAGCGCGCGGCAGCCGGCGGCGATCGGCGCGCCATGCATGATCTCGGTGTGTATTATGCGCGCGGCGAAGGCGCGCCGCGTGACGATGCGGCGGCCTTTCGTTGGTTTCGTCAGGCCGCTGAATATGGCGTCGTCGATAGCCAGTACAATCTCGCGGTCCTTCACGAGGAGGGGCGCGGGGTCAGCGCCGACGGCGGCGAAGCGCTGTTCTGGTTCCTGGTTGCTGGCCGCGCTGGCGACCTGAGCGCGATCCATCGCGCCAACGCTCTCGAAGCGCGGCTGTCGCCAATGGTCGTTGACCATGCACACGCCCGTGCGACAGCCTTCCGCGCACGCGAGACTCAACCTTGAAGCAAATGAGCCGGAGCGGGGCTCCGGCTCACTCAGCTTGACGTCCTGATCGCGCTTAGAATTCCTGCCATTCCGTCGGCGCGCCATTGGCGACCTTACGCAGCGCGGGTTTGGCGTTGTCGCGTTGCGGTGCGCGTTCGGCCACCACGGTCGGACGACCCGGTCGCGCCGCGTCGCCGATTCTGAATTGGCCCACCACCTCCGCGACGCGGGTGGCCTCGTTGGAGAGCGAGTGTGCGGCGGCGGTTGATTCCTCGACCATGGCTGAGTTCTGCTGCGTCATACGGTCCATGCCGGCGACCGCTTCGTTAACCTCCTGCAGCGCCGTTGATTGCTGCGAGGCGCCAGCCGCGATCTCTGTAACCAGATTGGCGATCTCGCTCACCTGCGCGACAATGCGCTCCAGCGCCTGACCGGTTTCGCCGACCCGCTGTACGCCGCTTTCCACCAGATCAGACGACGTTGCGATCAGCGACTTGATCTCCTTCGCCGCCTCCGCCGAGCGCTGCGCCAGCGCCCGTACTTCTTGCGCGACGACCGCAAAGCCGCGGCCCGCTTCGCCGGCCCGCGCAGCCTCGACGCCGGCGTTCAGCGCCAGCAGATTGGTCTGGAACGCGATCTCGTCGATTACGCCGGTGATCTGACTGATCTGCTGTGCGGACGTGGCGATTGCGCCCATGGTTTCCACCGCGCCATTAACGACCTTCGAGGCATTGCGTGCGCCGTCATCGGCGGAGGAGGCGATACGCTGCGCGTGAGAGGCGCCTTCCGCCGCCTTCTTCACGGTTGAGGTGATCTCTTCGACCGCCGCGGCGGTCTCCTCAAGGCTGGCGGCCTGCTGTTCGGTGCGGCGCGCCAGATCTTCAGCCGCGGTCGCAACTTCGCTTGCGCCGGATTGGATGACTTGCGTGCCCTGCATGATGTCGCGCATCGTCTGCTGCAATTGATCGAGGGCGGCGTTGAAGTCAGCGCGCAGTTTTTCGAACTCTGGCGAGAACGGACCTGTGATGCGCTGCGCGAGGTCATTTTCCGCGAGACCGGCCAGCGCGGCGCCGACGTCATTCACGGCGCGCACGCGCCCAGTGATGTCGGTGGCGAACTTCACCACTTTCATGACCTTGCCGTTCAGATCGAACACTGGGTTGTACGAAGCTTGAATCCAAACCTCTTTGCCGCCTTTGCCGAAGCGTTTGTATTCGGCGGCCATGTATTCACCGCGGTTCAGCGTCATCCAGAATTCGCGATACTCGTTTGAATTGGCGTACGCCGGATCGACAAACAGGCGATGGTGCTGGCCTTTGATCTCTTCGAGGCGATAGCCCAGCGTGTCGCAGAAGTTTGGGTTGGCGAACAGCACCTCGCCGTTCGGCGTGAACTCGATGACCGCCTGCACGCGGCTGATGGCGTTGAGCTTGGCCTCGAACTCAGCGTTCTTCAGCTTCTCTGCTGTAATGTCGGTCGCCACCTTCACTACACGGGTGACGACGCCTTTGGCGTTCAAGACCGGGTTGTATGAAGCCTGAATCCAAACATCCTTGCCGCCCTTGCCGATGCGACGATACTCGCGTGCGTCGAACTCACCGCGCCCGAGCTTCTGCCAAAAAGCGCTGTAGTCCGCGCTGCGGGCATAGTCCGGCTCGACAAACATCGAGTGGTGGCGGCCTTTGATCTCGGCGAGGTCATATCCCATCGCCTTGCAGAAATTCGCGTTGGCGGCCAGCACATGACCGGACGGATCGAATTCAATGATCGCCAGCGCGCGGTCCAGCGCTTTAAGAATATCACCTGCGATCGCGCCATTCTGCAGCCCAAGCATTTGATGCCCCCGAACATGAGCTAAATTAATTGCGTCGATACGGTAGTGCGACGCCGCCCGGTAAAGTCATTGCGTGTACTTAATCGAGTCTTACTATTGATCTCCGCTTGAAAAAAAGTGCCGAAATACTGTGGTGACTGGTCATCTGGACGGTAGAGATCTCAGCTATACAGCCGCAAGACCTACACTGTCGGTTGTGCCTGGTTAGCCATCGGCCAGTTCTCCCGCCGCCATCGCCAACGCAAAACGGGCCGGAGATCGCTCTCCGGCCCGTCCCATAATCCATCTCGTTCGGCAGATTACGCCTTGTAGTACATGTCGAATTCCACCGGGTGCGGGTGGGTTTCGAAGCGATCGAGCTCTTCCTTCTTCAGGTCGATGTAAGCGTCGATCAGATCGTCGGTCATCACGCCGCCCTTCAGCAGGAAGTCGCGGTCACGATCGAGCGACGTCAGCGCTTCACGCAGCGAGCTCGCCACGTGCGGCACTTCTTTCAGCTCTTCCGGCGGCAGGTCGTAGAGGTTCTTGTCGAGCGGATCGCCCGGATGGATCTTGTTTTGGATACCGTCGAGGCCCGCCATCAGCAGCGCGACGTAGGTGAGATACATGTTGCCGGCCGGATCGGGGAAGCGGACTTCCACGCGCTTGGCCTTCGCGCCCGTGCCGTGCGGAATACGGCACGACGCCGAACGGTTGCGCGCCGAGTAGGCGAGCAACACCGGGGCTTCGTAGCCGGGCACAAGGCGCTTGTACGAATTCGTCGTTGAGTTCGCGAACGCGTTGATGGCCTTCGCGTGCTTGATGATGCCGCCGATGTAGTAGAGGCAGGTTTCGCTGAGATCGGCGTAGCGATCGCCCGCGAAGGTATTGTTGCCGCCCTTCCAGATCGACATGTGCACATGCATGCCGGAGCCGTTGTCCTTGTAATACGGCTTTGGCATGAAGGTGGCGGACTTGCCGTACGATGCAGCCACTTGGTGGATGATGTACTTATACAAGTTCATGTTGTCGGCCATCGTCGTCAGCGTGTTGAACTTGAGGCCAAGTTCGTGCTGCGCGGGCGCGACTTCGTGGTGATGCTTTTCCGGGTTCAGGCCAAGCTGACCCATGATTTCGAGCATCTCGCCGCGCATGTCTTGCAACGAGTCGATCGGCGGCACCGGGAAGTAGCCGCCCTTCGGACCTGGACGGTGGCCGAGATTGCCGCCTTCATAAGCGCGGCCCGTGTTGAAAGGCAGTTCGGTCGAATCGAACGAATAGCCGGTGTTGTTCGGATCGGTTGACCAGCGCACATCGTCAAACACGAAGAACTCAGCTTCCGGGCCGAAATAAGCGACGTCGCCGGCGCCCGATGACTTCACATAAGCTTCCGCCTTCTTGGCGATGCCGCGCGGGCAGCGTGAATAGGGTTGCAGCGTACCCGGCTCGAGAATGTCACAGAACAACGCCAGCGTCGTCTGTTGATAGAACGGATCGATGTGTGCGCCTTTTGGGTCAGGGCGCATGACCATGTCCGATTCATTGATCGCCTTCCAACCAGCGATCGAAGAGCCGTCGAACATCGTGCCTTCGGTGAAGATGTCTTTGTCGATCATGCTTACGTCGAAGGTGACGTGCTGCATTTTCCCGCGAAGGTCGTTGAAGCGAAGATCAACATACTGGACTTCCTTGTCCTTGATCAGCTTCAGAATTTCGTCAGACATCGGATACTCCACCGAGTGTTATTGTTGTCGCGAAAGCGGGCTGCACGCGGCTCGGTCCGGCGCAGCCCGCAAAATATGCCGTGGGAAGCGCTGTTAGACGGCCGCGGCGCCGGTTTCGCCGGTGCGGATGCGGACGACGTTGAGCACGTCGAGCACGAAAATCTTGCCGTCGCCGATCTTGCCGGTTTTGGCGGCGGTTTGAATGGCCTCCAATGCCGCATCGACTTGGTCGTCGCCGACCACAAGTTCGATCTTCAGCTTCGGCAGGAAGTCGACGACGTATTCTGCGCCGCGATAAAGTTCTGTGTGGCCCTTCTGGCGACCGAAGCCCTTGGCTTCCACGACCGTCATGCCCTGCAGGCCAATGCCCTGCAGCGCCTCTTTGACGTCGTCCAATTTGAACGGCTTGATAATGGCTTCGATCTTTTTCATGTGGGCGCTCCCAACTCCGCGCGCTTCAAGTACGGTTTCTCATTGGACGTCACGGCCTGACTCGGAAAGGCGACATGCCGCCTCCAGGCCCTGGCGCCACAGTGGCGCCCGCCAGAAAGGCGCCGGCGCCCAGTTATCAGGCGATAGAGTGTGGCCGGCGAGGGAATCCTGGCCCCGCACGGAGTTATTCACAGGAACGAGACCAGCGCCGTGAGCCATGAAATCATCTCCGTCGCCCAAATGCGGGCCATCGACGCCGCAGCCTCCGCGGCCGGCGTTCCGACGCTGACCCTAATGGAGAATGCCGGCCGGGCGGTCGCCGAGGCGATCATGGCGCGGTATGCGCTTCAGCCTGTCGCGCTGTTGTGCGGGCCCGGCAACAATGCAGGGGACGGCTGGGTCGCCGCACGATTGCTGCACGAGGCCGGGTGGCCGGTTGAGGTGCATTCACTGGTCCCGCGCGAGGCGCTGCACGGCGACGCGGCGTTAGCCGCCGCGCGCTGGTTGGGCGAAGTGCATCTGCTCTCCGGCGAGACGCCAGATGCCGCGCTTTACGTCGACGCCCTGTTCGGCGCCGGCCTCGCCCGGCCGCTCGATGGCGTCGCGAAGCGCCTCGCTTTGAGTCTTCCGCGCACGCGTGTGATCGCGATCGATACGCCAAGCGGGTTGGAGGGCGATACGGGACGGGCGTTGGGCGACATTGCGTTCCAGGCTGCGCTCACGATCACTTTTGTACGCAAGAAGCCCGCGCATGTTTTCGCAAGCGGTCGTGCGCTTTGCGGCGAGGTCGTTGTCGCCGACATCGGCGTGCCGGATCGCGTGGTTTCGGCGCAAAATATAAGCCTTTTCGAGAACAGTCCGGCGCTTTGGCGTTTCCCGTGGCCCCGCGTTGACGCGCACAAGCATGCGCGTGGCCATGTAATCGCGGCGAGCGGCGCGCACGGCCGCACCGGCGCCGCGCGACTATCTGCGCGCGCGGCCTTGCGCATCGGGGCAGGTCTTTCGACGGTGCTCAGCCCGTCTGATGCGATGGCGGAGAACGCGGCGCAACTCACAGCCATTATGTTGCGTGAGGCGAAAACCGCCGATGATTACGCGCGTTCCGCCGGTGAAGCGCAATGCCTCGTGATCGGTCCTGCGTTCGGTTTGGGCGCTTTGTACAAGACCTATTTGGACGCCGCGCTCGCCGCGCCGCAGAGATGCCCCTGCGTGCTCGACGCCGATGCGCTAACTCTGCTGGCGCCGCTGGAGCGCAAATTGGATCCGCGCGATGTGCTCACCCCGCATCTTGGGGAGTTCAAACGGCTGTTTCCCGACCTGCCGATCGTGGATCGCATTGCTGCGGTGCGTACGGCCGCCGCCCGCGCCAGCGCGATCGTGTTGCTCAAGGGCCCGGACACGTTGATTGCGCATCCGGACGGGCGTGTGGTCATCAATTCCACGGGCTCGCCCCATCTTGCAACTGCAGGTTCAGGCGATGTGCTGGCTGGACTTATCGCAGGTCTAATCGGGCAGGGGATGGGGGCCTTCGCCGCGGCGGCGGCCGGCGCGTGGCTGCACGGCAAGTGTGGCGAAGCGTTGGGGCCTGGGCTGATTGCGGAGGATTTGCCAGAGATTTTGCCGTCTATTTTGAAGGCACTGGCGAAAGATTCGGGCGCCGGCGACCGGGTTGGTTGATCGGAGCTATTTCCGCCCCAGTTTTTCGGTTAACCCTGTGCGCGGGACAGCGCCAAAAGGGGACGAGCATGGTTTGGTGGTGGTGGATTATCCCGGGCTTCGTAGCCGTGATCGGTTTGGCGATCGCGTTGAGTGGTTTGGGCTGGATGTTCCGCGGCCGGCCGTTCAAAGGCGGACGCGGCGTGCTTGGCGGGGCGCTGTTTCTTGGGGTCGGCGCGATCGTGGGCCTACTTGGGCTCAATATCCAAACTTACCACCGCCTGACGTGGGACCGCCCTGTCGCGACAATCGAGACGCGTCAGCTTGGGCCGCAGCTGTTCGAGGCCACCGTCGTTGAGCCCCCAACCGAACAAGATCCCCAGGGCATCACCCGGACGTTTCAAGTTCACGGCGATGAGTGGCGCATGGAAGCGCGCGTGCTGAAGTGGAAGCCCTGGGCCAACGTGCTGGGCTTGAACGCCCAGTACCGCTTGGATCGCTTCTCCGGGCGGTATGCTGATACTCAGCAAGAGCTCACGGCTGAGCGGAGCGCCTTCGACATTCGGCCGACCCGTCAGAGTGGTATCGACCTGTGGCCAGTGGCGCGGGAGTACAGTCAGCAGCTGCCGGTCGTGGATACGCTTTACGGTTCTGGCGCCTACATGCCGATGGCGGACGGTGGTCGCTACGAGGTCCGGATCACCCAAAACGGCCTGATCGCGCGCCCCACCAACGAGGTGGCGGCCGAGGCATCTTCGAGCGGCTGGCAATAAGCTTAAAGATTGGTGCGGACGGCGGGAGTCGAACCCGCACGCCTTGCGGCGCTGGAACCTAAATCCAGTGCGTCTGCCAGTTCCGCCACGTCCGCACGTGGCGCGGGTTTAGGGGCGCGGGGGCGCTGCGTCCACTGGGCATATGGGGGCGCCTGCGCGGCGCGTGGACACGCCTTGCCGCGCATGCAATAAGCCCCGCTTTCCTGAACAGCCCGGCCGCCGGCAAAGGATTTGCAGCGGTCGAAGAATAATGTCGAAAGCCCAGATCATGCAGCTCACCGAGCGCCGTTCCGAAGGTCTCCTGCGCGTTTATGACGTCGTCGTTCCAGCGGCCGAATTGCAGCAAAAGCTCAACGCCAAGATCGCCGAAGTGCAGCCGCGTGTGCGCCTGAATGGCTTCCGTCCGGGCAAAGTCCCGCCGGCCCACATCCGTAAGATGTACGGCCCGTCGATGATGCAGGACATCATCAACGAGACGGTTCAGAATTCGACCCGCGAAGGTCTTGAGAAGGTCAACGCGAAGCCAGCCTCCGAGCCGTCGCTCGATCTGAAGAGCGACATCAACGAAGTCGTCGCGGGCAAGGCCGATCTGCAATTCGAGCTCTCGCTTGAAATCATGCCGGACTTTGAGCCGGTCGATCTGAAGACGATCTCGATCAAACGTCCTACGGCGGCCGTGAGCGACGAGCAGGTCGATGAGCAACTCAACACGATCGCCAAGGCCAATCGCGGTTTCGAGGACAAGGACGGCGCGGCCGCCGATGGCGACGCGGTTGTGATCGATTTCCTCGGCCGCATCGACGGCGATGCCTTCGACGGCGGCGCCGCGAGCGACGCACAAGTCGTGATCGGCTCGAACCAATTCATTCCGGGTTTCGAAGAGCAACTCATCGGCGCGAAGGCCGGTGACGAGCGTACGCTGAAAGTCAATTTCCCGGACGATTACCCGGCCGCGAATTTGGCCGGCAAAGCCGCCGAATTCGAAACCAAGATCAAGACCGTACGTGCGCCGAAAGAGGGCGCCCCGGACGATGCGTGGGCGACGCAACTGGGCTTCGACAGCCTGAACTCGTTGAAGGCGGCGCTGCGCGAGCGCATTGAGAGCGAACATGCGCAACAATCGCGCGCTAAGGCCAAACGCGCGCTTTTCGACAAGCTCGACGCGGCGCACAGCTTCGATTTGCCGCCGCGCATGGTGGAAGCTGAGTTCAATCAGATCTGGCGCCAGGTCGAAGCCGACAAGAAGGCCGGCCGTCTCGACCCGACCGACGAAGGCAAAAGCGAAGACGATCTGAAAGGCGAATATCGCGCCATCGCCGAGCGCCGCGTGCGTCTGGGCCTACTGCTGGCCAAGATCGGCGAGCAGAACAAGGTGCAGGTCAGCGACCAGGAAGTGGCTCAGGCGATTTCTGTCCAAGCCCGTCAGTTCCCGGGCCAAGAGCAGCAGATTTTCCAAGCGTATCAGCGCAATCCGCAGCTGGTCGCTCAGGTCCGCGCGCCGCTCTACGAAGAAAAGGTTGTGGATTACGTGCTCGAGCTGATCGACGTGAAGAACGAGCCGGTCAGCCGCGACGAACTCTTCGCCGACGACGAAGCGCCGGCCGCGAAAAAGGGTTAAGCCGCGGCCTCCCGACGCCTCACGCAGTCGGGAGGGCTTGCGGCTGGCGTTCGAGCGTCAAATATGAGGCCGACGCAACCGGTATGAGTCGGGGGCGCGCCGGGGCTTCATGCCCGCACGAGGAACAGCATGTACGATCCGATCGAACGAATGACGGGAATTGTGATTCCGAGCGTGGAGGAGACCACCAGCCGTGGCTCGTCCCGCTACGACATTTTCTCCCGTCTCCTCAAAGAGCGGATCATTTTCGTCAGCGGCGGCATCGACGACGTCCAAGCGGCTTTGATCACGGCGCAGCTTCTGTTCTTGGAATCGGAGAACCCGAAGCGCGAAATCGCCATGTATATCAACAGCCCGGGCGGTTACGTGACCGCCGGTCTGGCGATCTACGACACCATGCAATACATCCGCAGCCCAGTTTCGACCGTCTGCATGGGCTTGGCGGCGTCTATGGGTTCGCTCCTGCTGGCGGCTGGTGAGAAGGATTTGCGCATCTGCCTGCCGAACGCACGGGTCATGTTGCACCAGCCATCGGGCGGCTTCCGCGGTCCGGCGTCCGATATTGAGCGCCATGCGGAAGATATCCTCTACACCAAGCGCCGCTTGAACGAGATTTACGTTAAGCACACCGGCCAGCCCTACGACGTGGTGGAAAAGACGCTCGACCGCGACCACTTCCTGACTGCGGACGAGGCCAAGGCCTGGGGCATTGTCGACCGCGTTTATGAACGCCGCGAGTTGCCCGAAGGCGCGTGAGTCGCGTTTAGGGACGGCGCGTTCTCGTTTCGAGCCCATTCTGGGCTCTATGCGCTGCCGTCGATCTGTGAAAAGAGCCCCTTTCGAGGGCATTTCGCAGTAGATTCCTGACCATAGCCGGCGCCGGGCCCGCTTGCGGCCCCATCCTTGCTATGGTCGTATAAGCCCAACAAGGGCGTTGGGTTGGTGAACGTTTTTGAAAGGGATGGTGGTCAACCATCCGTGACAGTGGGGGAGGGGCCTTAACGCCGCCGCTTTCCTATATAACGGATAGGGCATACCCCGCCCCGCAGAGGATCGTGCATGAGCAAAGGCGCCGCCAGCGGAGAGTCGAAGAACACTCTGTACTGCTCGTTCTGTGGCAAGAGCCAGCACGAGGTCCGTAAGCTTATTGCGGGCCCGACCGTGTTCATCTGCGATGAATGTGTCGAGCTCTGCATGGACATCATTCGCGAGGAGCACAAAACCTCGCTGGTGAAGTCGAAGGAAGGCGTGCCTTCCCCGAAAGAGATCAAAGGCGTTCTGGACGATTACGTCGTGGGCCAAGACCACGCCAAGCGCGTGCTCTCGGTGGCCGTCCACAACCACTACAAGCGTCTCAACCACGCGTCGAAGAACAGCGACGTCGAGCTCGCCAAGTCGAACATTTTGCTGATCGGCCCGACCGGCTGCGGCAAGACGCTGCTCGCGCAAACGCTGGCGCGCATCATCGATGTGCCGTTCACGATGGCCGACGCGACGACGCTAACCGAGGCCGGTTACGTCGGCGAAGACGTCGAGAATATCATTTTGAAGCTGCTGCAGGCCGCCGACTACAATGTCGAACGCGCGCAGCGCGGCATCGTTTACATCGACGAAGTCGACAAGATTTCTCGCAAATCCGACAATCCGAGCATTACGCGCGACGTGTCGGGCGAGGGCGTGCAACAAGCGCTCTTGAAGATCATGGAAGGCACGGTTGCCAGCGTTCCTCCGCAAGGCGGCCGCAAGCATCCGCAGCAAGAATTCCTGCAAGTCGACACAACGAACATCCTGTTCATCTGCGGCGGCGCCTTCGCGGGTCTCGACAAGATCATCAGCGCGCGCGGCAAGGGTTCGTCGATGGGCTTTGGCGCGACGGTGCGCAGCGAAGAAGATCGCCGTACGGGCGAGATTCTGCGCGAAATCGAGCCGGACGATCTGCTGAAATTCGGTCTCATCCCCGAATTTGTCGGTCGCCTGCCGGTGCTCGCGACGCTTGAGGATCTCGATGAGCCGGCCCTGGTGACGATCCTCACCGAGCCAAAGAATGCGCTCGTGAAGCAATATCAACGCATGTTCGAGATGGAGAACGTGAAGCTCACGTTCCCGCCGGAGGCGTTGAGCGCCATCGCCCGCAAGGCGATCCAGCGGAAGACGGGTGCGCGCGGCTTGCGTTCCATTCTCGAAAGTCTGCTGCTCGACACCATGTTTGAGCTACCGACCATGCGTTCCGTCGAGGAAGTGGTCGTGTCGGCGGACGTGGTTGAGGGGCGCGCCAAGCCGCTCCAGATCCACTCGGAGCGGCCGGCCGGCGCGCAATCCGCGGGCTAAGCTGAAGCCAGTCTGAACGCACCGGCCCAGTTCCGCGCCCGGACGCGGAATGATCTCTCGCATCCACACACTAGGCCATTCGGCGCCCTTGAAGGTGCGCGCGAACGGCTCCACCTTTTCAATCGTTAACGCTGGGCGCGTGGCTGGGCTGAGCACAGACGGCGGCGCTCCCAAAGGAGTACATCATGGCTGAGAGCCGCGTTCTTCCCGTTCTGCCGCTGCGCGACATCGTCGTTTATCCGAAGATGGCCGCACCGCTCTTCGTTGGCCGCGAGAAGTCCGTACGCGCGCTCGACGAGGTCATGAAGAAGGACAAGCAGATCCTTCTCGCCGCGCAAATGGATGCCTCCGAAGATGAGCCTTCGACCGACCGCATCTTCATGGTCGGGACCGTCGCAACGGTCGTGCAATTGCTGAAGCTTCCAGACGGCACCGTACGCGTGCTGGTCGAGGGCAGCCATCGCGCCCGCATTACGCGGTTTCAGAGCAACGACGAGTATTTCGAGGCCGAGGTCGAACCGCTTGAGGAGACCAACGAGGACACGCCCGAGGCTCGCGCCATCGCCCGCGCCGTCACCGATCAATGGGACAATTACGTTAAGCTTTCGCGGAAGACCCCGCCGGAAGTCACGCAAGCGATCACTTCGATCACCGAGCCCGCGCGCTTGGCCGACTCGATTGCGGGCCACCTCACGGTGAAGATTCCGGACAAGCAGGCGCTGCTCGAGCTCGCGGACGTGCCGCAACGTCTTGAGCGCATCTTGCAGCTCATCGAAGGCGAGATCGGTATGCTCCAGGTGGAGCGCAAAATCCGCAACCGCGTGAAGCGTCAGATGGAGAAGACGCAGCGCGAATATTATCTGAACGAGCAGATGAAGGCGATCCAGCGCGAGCTGGGCGACGGCGACGAAGGCCGCGAAGACATCGCCGAACTCGAAGCGCGTATTAAGAACACGAAGCTCTCCAAGGAAGCCAAGGCGAAGACCGAGGCTGAGATGAAGAAGTTGCGCCAGATGTCGCCGATGTCGGCGGAATCGACTGTCGTGCGCAATTATCTCGACTGGCTGCTCTCGCTCCCGTGGGGCGTGAAGAAGAAGGTCAAGAAGGATATCGAGGCGGCTCAGCAGGTGCTGGACGAGGACCACTATGGCCTCGACAAGGTGAAGGACCGCATCCTCGAATATCTCGCTGTGCAAGCGCGAACCAACAAGTTGCGCGGCCCAATCCTGTGCCTCGTAGGCCCGCCCGGCGTGGGCAAGACTTCGCTCGGTCGTTCGATCGCGAAGGCGACGGGACGCGATTTCGTGCGCCTGTCGCTGGGCGGCGTGCGCGATGAAGCCGAAATCCGCGGTCACCGCCGCACATACATTGGTTCGATGCCAGGTCGCGTGATCCAATCGATGAAGAAGGCGAAGAGCTCCAATCCGCTCTTCCTGCTCGACGAAATCGACAAGCTCGGCGCCGATTATCGCGGCGATCCGGCTGCGGCGTTGCTTGAAGTGTTGGACCCCGAACAAAACGGCACGTTCAACGATCACTATCTCGAAGTGGATTACGATCTTTCGGACGTGTTGTTCATCACCACGGCCAACAGCCTCAACATGCCCCAGCCCTTGCTGGACCGCATGGAGATCATCCGCATCCCCGGTTACACGGAGGATGAAAAGCTCGAGATCGCCAAGAAGCACTTGCTGCCGAAGCAATATGAGAACAACGGCTTGAAGAAGTCGGAGTTCACGGTTTCGGAAGATGCGTTGCGTGATCTGATCCGCCGCTATACGCGCGAAGCCGGCGTGCGTTCATTGGAGCGCGAAATCGGCAACCTTGCGCGCAAAGCGGTCCGCGAGATCGAGCAGAAGAAAGTGGACAAGGTCGAAATCACGGCGGCGAACCTGCCAGATTACGCTGGCGTCTGGAAATATCGCTTCGGCGAAACCGATCTCGAAGATCAAGTCGGCGTCGTCACGGGCCTCGCCTGGACGGAAGTCGGCGGCGATCTTCTGACCATCGAAGCTGTCGCGATGCCGGGCAAAGGCTCCATGACCGTCACCGGCAATCTGCGTGACGTGATGAAGGAATCGATCTCGGCCGCCGCCTCTTACGTCCGCTCACGTTCGATTGCGTTCGGGGTGAAGCCGCCAGTGTTCCGTTCGCGCGACATCCACGTGCACGTGCCGGAAGGCGCGACGCCGAAGGATGGTCCGTCGGCGGGTGTGGCGATGGCGACAGCGATCGTCTCGGTGCTGACCAACAACCCGATCCGCAAGGATATCGCCATGACCGGCGAGATCACGCTGCGCGGTCGCGTGTTGCCGATCGGTGGTCTCAAGGAAAAGCTGCTGGCGGCGTTGCGAGGCGGCGTGAAGCTGGTGCTGATCCCGAAGGACAACGAGAAGGACCTGGCCGACATCCCCGACAATGTGAAGCAGGGTCTCGAAATCGTGCCTGTCTCGACCGTCGACGAAGTGCTTCAGCGCGCGCTCACGCGGCCGCTGACGCCGGTCGAATGGTCGGAAGAGGATGAACTCGCCGAAAACCGTCGCACCGACGGAACCGGCGAAGGTCGCGAAGGCGCGCGCCCCCATTAAAGGGGCGCCAGCCCGCGATTCGCAGGCTTTTCACGGCATTTTCGCACTGCAACAAGCTTGCGGATCGGCGCGAAATCCTCCTAGCGTTCATGTATTGCGCGCGTCCGGAGCAGAATCGGCTTAGCGAACGCGCTTCAAATTTCTCGGTCGCGAGGGGGTTCAAAATGAACAAAGCAGAATTGGTCGCCGATGTGGCCGAGCGCATGGGTGAGTCCAAGCTGAAGGCGGAAGAGGCGGTCAACGCCGTGTTCGATGCCCTCACCGGCGCACTGAAGAAGGGCGACGAAGTTCGTCTGCCGGCCTTCGGTGTGTTCGACGTGAAAGAGACAGCCGCGCGCACCGCACGCAATCCGCAGACGGGTGAAGAGGTAAAGGTGCCGGCCGGTCGCAAAGCCCGCTTTAAGCCGGGCAAGGCGCTCAAGGACGCAATGGCCTGAGGCGTTACGCCATAGGTTCGAAGGGGCGGCCCGCAGGGGCCGCCCTTTTCATTTCTGGGCGGTTTGTGTAGCCACGTACCGGAAGAGGGCAGATATGCTGGCGAAGATTTACCGGCCCGCGAAGAACGCGATGCAATCGGGCAAGGCGGCCACGAAGAAGTGGCGGCTCGAGTTTGTGCTGGCCGATGCGCCGCGCCCCGACGCGCTCATGGGCTGGATCAGCGGCGCCGATCCGAACGGCCAAGTCCGCATGTCCTTCGACACCAAGGAAGCCGCGATCGAGTTCGCCCGTGCGCACGCCATCCCGCACCAAGTGATCGAACCAGAAGAAGCCAAGCGCCAACCGCGCGCCTACGGCGACAATTTCGCGTTCAAAAGACGCGAACCCTGGTCGCACTAAAAAGACGGCACTGCTAAGTTCGCCGACGAGCGCCCATAGCTCAACCGGATAGAGCACCCGCCTTCTAAGCGGGTGGTTGCAGGTTCGAGTCCTGCTGGGCGCGCCATTTGCATTCTCTCACCCTCAGTTGATCGGTGGAGAATTCGATGAACTTACGCCAACGGCTTTCGCCAATTTTCTTTCAGCACATGGTCGATGGGCAGCGTCGTCTGCGCGCGTGGGCGCTATTCGTCGTGACGAGTTTGCTGGCGATCTTTTGGAAACTGCTGCTCGAACTCGATAAGTTATTCAGCAAGGAATTCTGGCTTGCGGTTTTTGGGCCTACGCCGCTGGAAGACCTAGGCCCCAACGGACTCATCCTTCTAGCCTTTTACGCAGTTGGCGCGGTGATTTGGTGGATGGTCACAAGTGTCCTGCTTTGGGCAGGACGGCAGTGGGTGCAGAGGGTTGGCTTAAGCTAGCCGCGCGAAGCCTTGCGTCAGATCCGCGATCAAATCGTCGGGATGCTCCAAGCCGATCGACAGACGCACCAGCGGTCCTTCGGCCTTCCACGGCTTGGCTGTTCGCGTGATGTTGTCGTCGCACGGAATGATCAGGCTCTCATAGCCGCCCCACGAAAAGCCCATCGAGAAGAGCGCATAGCTCTCGAACATCGCCTTGAGCCTCGCCTCATCGACAGTCTTCAGCACCGCGCCGAACACGCCCGCAGCGCCGGTAAAGTCGCGCTTCCAAATCGCGTGATCGGGATGCGACGGCAGGGCAGGATGGATCACGCGCGCCACTTCCGGCCGCGTCTCCAGCCAGCGCGCGACCTGCAAACCAGAGGCCGCCTGCCGCTCCAAGCGCACGCTCATCGAACGCATGCCGCGCAGCACAAGATACGCATCATCCGGCGAGGCGCCCAAGCCAAGCTGCTTGTAGGTCGCCTTCACGCGCTCGCCCATTTGTGGCGTCGCCGACAGCACCGCGCCCATGAACGCATCCGCGTGCCCGGCCTGATACTTCGTCAGCGCCTGCACCGAGAGATCAATTCCATGCTCGAACGGCTTGTAGTAAAGCCCGGC
This sequence comes from Vitreimonas sp., assembly GCF_036392335.1. Lineage (NCBI taxonomy): Bacteria > Pseudomonadati > Pseudomonadota > Alphaproteobacteria > Hyphomonadales > Hyphomonadaceae > Vitreimonas > Vitreimonas sp. Next base: position 41,473 of record NZ_DASVYD010000066.1, on the reverse strand, counting down.
CGACCACGTGTTATCGAGTATTGTCGGCACGCTGCGCACTTGCGCCACCGCCGCGATCGCCGGAATGTCCTGCACCTCGAACGTGATCGAGCCTGGCGATTCCAAGAATACGCCACACGTATTATCGTTGATCAGGCCGGCGATATCGCCGCCAATGTGCGGGTCGAAATAGGTCGTGCGTACGCCCAAGCGATGCAGCACGGTGTTGCAGAAGCGGCGCGTGGGCCCATAGACCGAATCCACCACCAGCAATTCGCCGCCCGCCCGAGCGATCGTCAGCAACGCCAGCGTACACGCGCCCAAGCCAGACGGCGCCAACGTCGCCGCGGCGCCGCCTTCGATCGCCAGCAGCGCATCCTTGAGCGCCTCTTGCACCGCCATGCCTTCAAGCGCGTAGGTCTTCTTCGGCGTGTTGTAGAGATCGGCAGTGTCGTCGATCACCAACGTCGTCGCACGATGGATCGCGGGATTCACCGCGCCGTCATGCCGGGATGGATCTCGCCCCGCGAGCGCCAGGCGCGTTTCAACGCGCAGCTTCGACAAGTCCAAATCTTTCCCTGCCATTACGCACCCGTCGCGATCGGCGCGTCCGGCAGCGCGCCCCATTCCGCCCACGAGCCGTCATAGATCGCAGCGTCCCAACGCCCAAGCCGCGCCAACGCCAACGCGATAATCGCCGCCGTCACGCCCGAGCCGCAGGTGCAGATCGCCGGTTGCGAAATGTCCGCGCCAGCCGCCGCAAACAGCTTCTCAAGCTCTTCCCTCGACCGCAGCGACCCGTTCTCGTTGATCAGGCTCCCCGCCGGCAGCGAACGCGCGCCTGGCATGTGGCCGCTCTTCAGGCCTGCGCGTGGCTCCGGCGTTTCACCGCGAAAGCGTGGGGCAGGGCGGGCGTCGAGGATTGTCTTGGCGTCATTTATGGCTTTGCGCACGTCAGAGGCATTGCGCACCAGATCGCCGCGATAGCGCGCCGTGAAATGCCGCTCGGCGCGCACACTCGGCGGATGGCCATCGATCGGAAAGCCGCCGCGCTCCCAAGCCGGGAAGCCGCCATCAAGAACCGAGACGTCCTCGTGTCCCATCACGCGGAACGTCCACCACACGCGCGCAGCCGAGAAGAGCCCTTGATGGTCGTAAACGACGACGCGCGCGCCATCGCCGATGCCCAGCTTGCGCATGCGCGAGGCAAACTTCTCCGGCGAAGGCAGCATGTGCGGCAGATGCGAATCCGTGTCCGCGATCTCATCAATGTCGAAGAACACCGCACCGGGAATGCGACGCTCCTCATACAACGCTTTCGCATTGCGCTCGTCGCCAGGCAGGAACCAAGTGGCGTCAACGACACGGAGGTCGGGCGCCTCCAAGCGCTCGGCCAACCAGGCAGGGGAGACGACGGGATCGGAAGTAGTGCTCATGGCCGGACGCTATGCCGCCCGGGCCCGCGCTTCAACTACAGCCGCCCATTAGAGGCGCTTAAGCCGGCTTCGCCAGCTCCAGCTGCACGACATCCGTGCGGCCGGTGCGGAAACCAGCCTCACAATACGAGAGGTAGAACAGCCAAAGCTGCTTGAACCGCTCGTCAAACCCCATGGCCCGAATATCCTGCCATTTGGCCTGGAAGCGGCGCGACCACTCAGCCAGCGTCACGGCATAGGACTGGCCGAACGCCTCAGCCTTGCGCCAAGCAAGACCGGCCTTTGCGGTCTCTTCCTTCAGCCGCTCCACGCTTGCCAGCATGCCGCCGGGAAAAACGTAGCGTTGGATAAAATCGGCACGCTTTCGGTAACTGTCGAACAGGTCGTTCTTGATCGTGATGATTTGCAGCGCCGCACGGCCGCCCGGCTTCAACACGTCGGCGATTTTGCTGAAATAAGTCGCCCAATGGCGCTCGCCGACGGCCTCGAACATCTCGATGGAGGCCACTTTGTCGAACTGCCCTTCGACATCCCGATAATCCTGGATTCGAATGTCGACCCGATCGGCCAGCCCCGCGCGCTCCATCCGCGCCTTGGCGTAGGCGAGCTGCTCCTCGCTGATCGTGATGCCCGTCACCCGCACGCCGTACTCACGCGCCGCAAACTCGGCAAAGCCGCCCCAACCACAGCCTATCTCCAGCACGTGATCGCCAGGCTTCAAATCCAAATGCTCCGCCAGCGCTTTATATTTCGCGCGCTGACCTGCCTCCAAATCCGCCACCGTCGCGTCAAAACGCGCCGACGAATACGTCATCGAAGGATCGAGCCACGCTTCGTAGAAGCGGTTGCCGAGGTCGTAATGCTCATGGATGTTGCGGCGAGAACCTTCGCGCGTGTTGTCGCGCGAAAGGTGGCGGATCCAATTCACCGTTTTGCCGAAGAAGCTGCCCGTCAGCAGCCGCTTGAAGCGCTCGACATTGTCCGCCAGCAGCGTCAGCAGGCCGGAGAGATCCGACGTCTCCCATTCATGCGCCATCCAGGCCTCGGCGAAGCCGATGTCGCCGTTCTTCAAGACCCTGTTGGCGAAGCGATAATCCTTCACCACGAGCGTGATAGGCGCGCGATCGTCATCGCCAAATCGCAGTATCTCGCCCGAGGGAGTTGTCACATCGATGGCGCCGCCCTTGATGTTGAGCAGCGCCAGCATCACGGCCTTGGCGCGCGCAGGCGCCTTGAGGCGATGGATCGCGGCGGCGGTGGCGCGGGCCGTCTGAGCCGGCGCGGAGGCGGGCAGAGTGTCCATAAGCATCAATGTAGGTGATCCCGTCTGTGGATAAAAGTTCCGCTTGAGCTGCGGGAACTCTTACGCGCCGGTTCGGGCCTCGGATTTGAGGCTGGCGAAAGCTTCCAAGGCGCGGGCGCGGGCGGCGGCATGATCCACCAAGGGACGCGGATAGGTCCGCCCCAGTTCCACGTCGGCCCCCTTCAGCGTGACGAGATCAGCTTCCCACGGCTTGTGAAGCACATCATTTGGTAGGTTCGCCAATTCGGGGATCCAGCGGCGCACATAGGCGCCATCGGCATCATAGCGCTCGCCCTGCGTCACCGGATTGAAGATGCGGAAATAGGGGGACGCATCCGCGCCCGAACCCGCCACCCATTGCCAGGACGCCGCATTGTTCGCGAGGTCCGCGTCGAGCAGCGTGTCCCAGAACCAGTCTTCACCGCGGCGCCAATCGATCAGCAGATGCTTGATCAGAAACGAAGCCGCGATCATGCGCGCGCGATTATGCATCGTGCCCGTGACCCAGAGCTCACGCATCGCCGCGTCGACGATGGGATAGCCGGTTTGCCCGCGCTGCCAGGCGCGCAACGCGCCTTCGTCGTCGCGCCAAGGAAAAAAGTCGAAGGAATTGCGCCAATTGGCCTCCGGCAGCGTCGGCCAATGAAAGAGGAGATTGGTCGAAAATTCACGCCAGCCAATCTCGGACATGAATTTGTCAGCGCCCCGCTGCAGCGTCGGCGCATCGTGAGCAGCCGCGTCGATCGCCGCGCGAATTTGCACCGGCGAGATTTCACCAAAGTGCAAATGCGGGGAGAGGCGCGATGTCGTGTGCGCGCCCATCTGGTCGCGCGCTTCCGCGTAACCGCTGAGGCGCGCGTCAATGAATAGACGCAAGGCCGCAAGCGCGCCGGCTTCACCCGGTTGCCATTCCGGCTCGAATCCCGTCGCCCAATTCGGTCTCCTCGGCAGAAGTCTCCAATCGTCAAGGCGATCGCTCGCGACATCGCCCGCAAAGCCATTGAGCTTCTTAGGCGTCGGCGCCGGCGTGCGCCGCTCCGATATTTGCTGCGACGCGCGCCAATAGGGCGTGAAAACTTTGAACGGCTCACCGGTCTTGGTTTTCACCGCCCACGGCTCATTCAGAAGAGCACCGTTGAAGCTGTGCACATCAACACCCGCGGCGCTCAGTTTCTCCTTCAGCCCCTTATCGCGCGCAATGGCGTACGGCTCATAGCAACGGTTCCAAAAGACCGCGCCCGCGCCAATCTCTTTCACCAGCGTCGGCAAAACCTTCGCCGCGGCGCCACGGCGCAACACCAAGCGTGCGCCGCGCGTCTCGACGTCAGCGCCGAGGGCGCTCAGACTCTTATGCAGCCACCAGCGCGACGCGCCGCCCAAGCGCCAGCGCCCCGGCGTTTCATCATCCAGTACGTAGAGCAAAACCAGCTGCCGCTTGGTCTCAACGGCGGCCCAGAGCGCTGGATTGTCACCCAGCCGCAAATCCTGCCGCAACCAGACAATCGCCGGCGCGTCAGACATCCTTCGCCGCGTCGCGATTGCGCAGATGGATTTCCACCATCTTCGCGTCCTTCAGCCAGCGCCCATGCGCCGCGATCGAAGCCATCGCAAAACCATACCAGCCCGCGCGCCACATGCCGCGCAAGACGTAATGGTTGAGGAAATAGAGCGGCCGCGCCAGCACCATGCGCAAGACGCACTGCCAGAACGGCTTCAGCTTCGTATCGCGCGCACGGCCCGACGAATTGCGATTGAACTTCTCTTCCAGCTGCGCGAGGTCGCGGAACGAATAGTGCAGCAGGCGGCCATCAAGCTTTCCGACCGCCACGCCGTCCGGCACTTTGAATTGATCCCAATTCGGATGGTCCGGCTGACGCACCACGCGGCGATCATAAAGCTTACGGCGATCGACCAGATAGAAATCGCGCCAATCGCCGCTAATCGGCGGCGCCGTCGCCATCATCATCTCAAACGCGCCCACATTCGGCGCGCCCTTGGCGAACGCGTCGCGAATTTCCGCGGCCAGTTCCGGCGTCACGATTTCATCGGCGTCGAGATCCAACAGCCAATCATGCACGCACGCATCTTCGCCAATCCGCTTCTGCTTGCCGCCGCCCAGCCAGGCGCTGCGCACCACGCGTGCGCCCAAGCCCTCGGCGATCTCGATCGTCTTGTCGGTGGAGCCGGAATCTACGAGCACGACCTCGGATACGACCTGTTGTGCGGCGCGGATCACATCGCCAATCATCCGCTCCTCGTTCTTGGTGCGGATATAGGCGGAGATAGGCGGGTTCTGGCTCATGGGCGGATCAAGCCTGTGCGCGTCGGGAAATCAACCGGAACGCGCTAATTCGGCTGCGTCGGCATAGCCAAAGATGTTGAGGACGAGGCGCACAGCTTGGCCGCGCGGCGTTTTCAGGTCCGGATCGCGCTCTACGGCCAGCCGCGCTTCCTTGTCCGCCGCGCCCAGCATGTCGGCGTGCGCCTCGGGCGAGACCAGCCGGAACGGCGGCAGCCCCGATTGCTGCGTCCCTAATACGTCACCGGCGCCACGCATTTTGAAATCGACCTCCGCAATGGCGAAGCCGTCGTCGTTCTGCCGCAACGTATCCAGCCGCTCCTTCGCGGCCGGTCCAATCGGCGGCTTCCAAAGCAGAATGCACGAGCCACGCTTGTCGCCACGCCCCACGCGGCCGCGAAGCTGGTGCAATTGCGCCAAGCCGAAGCGTTCGGCGTGCTCGATCACCATGATCGTCGCTTCCGGCACGTTCACGCCGACTTCGATCACAGTCGTCGCCACCATCACGGTGGACTCGCCCGAGCGAAATCGCTCCATCGCCGCCTCGCGCGCCGTGGGGGAAATGCGCCCATGCACAATCTCCACGCCCTTGCCGAACAGCGCCTTCAATTCCTCATAGCGATCTTCCACAGCCGCCAGATCGACTGCCTCGCTTTCCTCAATCAAAGGACAAACCCAATACGCGCGCTCGCCCCGTGCGGTCGCTTCACGGATCGCGTCCATGATCTCGTGCGCGCGCGTCGACGGCATCGCCACGGTGCGGATCGGCTGACGCCCCGGCGGCTTCTCATCCAGGATCGAAATGTCCATGTCGCCATGAATGGAGAGCGCCAGCGTGCGCGGGATGGGCGTGGCGCTCATCACCAGCACGTGCGGGGCAAAGCCCTTCGCCACCATGCGCATGCGGTCGGAGACGCCAAAGCGATGCTGCTCATCGATGACGATGAGCCCCAAATCCTTGAAGTTCACGTCTTCTTGGAACAGCGCATGCGTGCCGACGACGACGGCGACCTCGCCCGACGCCAGCTTCTCCATGATGGCGCGCCGATCCTTCGGCTTGTCGCGTCCCGTCAGCACCGCCATGGAGATGCCGGCGGCTTCCAGTAAAGGCTGCAATGTCACGCCATGCTGACGCGCCAACAAATCCGTCGGCGCCATCATCGCGCTCTGCAGTCCAGCCTCAGCCGCGCGCGCCATCGCCAGCGCCGCCACTAATGTCTTGCCCGAACCCACGTCGCCCTGCAGCAAGCGCAACATTGGCGCCGGCTCAGCCATATCGGCGTAGATCTCGTTCACCGAGCGCTGCTGCGCCCCTGTGGGCGCAAAGGGGAGGCTAGCTATGATCTTGTCGGCCAGGTCCCCATCGCCTGTTACAGCGCGCCCCGGCTCCTTGCGTCTATGCTGGCGTCTCAGCCGTAGTGCGCATTGCCGTGCGAACAATTCGTCATAGGCAAGCCGCGTGCGAAACGCGCTCTCCGGCGCAACGTCCTCGGGCGATGTCGGCCGATGAATGTGCTCAAGCGCCGTACGAAAATCCGGCCAGTCGTGCGCTTTCACCGTGGAAGGCTCCAACCATTCCGGCGCTTCCGGCACAGTATCGAGCGCACCCAGAATCGTGCGCGCCAACGTCCGCCCCGCGAGCCCTTGGGTGAGTGGATAGACCGGCTCCACCGGCGGCGGCGCCTCGCCGCGATCAGGATCCACCACATGATCGGGATGCAGCATCTGCCGCATGCCCTCGTAGAATGTCACCGTGCCGCTGACCAAACGCTTCTGGCCCACTGGCCACATGCGCTCGAACATCTCCTTACTACCGCGAAAATAGGCGACTGAGAGAAAGCCCGTCTCATCACGCAGCCGAATCCGATGCGGCAGATTTTTGTAGGCGGGAATGTAGCCGTCCACCTCTGCCTCGATCGTCGCGATGTCGCCGTCCTGCGTCTCCGCGATCGGCACGCGCAGGCGCCGGTCAATCGCGCTGTTCGGCGGCAGGAACACGAGGTCGCGCACCAGCCCCCCGCCCGCAACCTTGGCGATCAGCCCAAGCGCGTCCTTGCGCGCGCCTTTCGGCAGACGCGCCGGCGCCAGGAGCGCGGCCAGGGCAGGGGGTGGAACGTCGTTCATACGCCTTAGCTCGACGGCGCTGACATGGCCGCCCATATGGGTTATAGCGCGGCCCCCTCCGGTTTAGCCGCCTTCTTTATCCGCCCCAGACGCCCGATGGATGACCGCCGCAAGAAGCTGAAATTCCGCGCCTGGCGTCGAGGCTTTCGTGAGATTGACTTGATTCTAGGCAATTTTGCCGACCGTCATCTGGCGACCTTAACGGAGACGCAAGTGGACGAGTTCGAGCGCCTGCTCGATGCGCCCGATCAGGACGTCTATGCCTGGATTACCGAACAGGCGCCGCCTCCCGCCGAATACGACACCCAGACCCTCGCGCTGATTCGCGCGTTCCGACCCGAGATCATCCCGCGTTCCGATGCCTGAGACAGCCCTAAATCCACGCCTGGTCGAAACCCTCGCCAAGGCCGAGGAGGCGCTTGTCGTCACGGGCGCGCCGGAGGGCATCGACGCCGCCGCCCTCGGCGAAGCCGCGCGCCTGCGCGGCGGCGTGACGCTCTTCGTCGCCCGCGACGAAACCCGCGCCTCGTCATTTGAAGCCGCCGTCCGTTTCTTCACGCCGGGCCTCGCCACGCTCCGCCTGCCGGCGTGGGACACGCTGCCCTACGATCGTATTTCGCCGGCGGCCTCCGTCGCCGCCCAGCGCTGCGCAGCACTTGCGGCGCTTGCGCGCCGCAAGCCGAGCGAACCGCCACTACTTGTCATCGCCACAGCTTCGGCCATCGCCCAACGCGTACCGCCACGCGCGCGCCTCAATGCCGCGACCTTCGCCGCCACAACAGGCGCCGAAACCTCAATGGCGGACCTTGAGAATTATCTCGTGGTCAACGGCTACTCGCGCTCATCGACCGTCCGCGCCCCCGGCGAATTCGCGGTGCGCGGTGGTCTGATGGACGTGTTTCCGCCGGGCGCAGTCGAGCCGCTGCGTTTCGATTTCTTCGGCGACGAACTCGAAGCCATCCGCAGCTTCGATCCCGAAACACAAATCTCGAAAGCCAAACTGAAAGAAGCGCTGCTCACGCCCGTCAGCGAAGTGCTGCTCGACGACCAATCCGTGCTGCATTTCCGCAAGCGCTTCGGCCAAAGCTTCGGCACGGTCAGCGATACGTTTTATGACAGCGTCAGCGCCCGCATCCGCCGCCAAGGCGTCGAGCAATGGCTGCCGTTCTTCTACGACATTCTGGAAACCGTCTTCGACTATGTCGGCTTCGATGCACTCGTAGCCTTCGACGCGCTGGCGGAAGAGGCGTTGAAGGAACGCGTCGAAACCGCGCGCGACCATTTCGAATCCCGGAAGGGCGCACCCGTATCGCGCGGCGGCTCGCCGTTCCGCGCGCCAAACCCTGAATTGCTCTATCTCTTTGATGATGCGCTGAATGTCGCCCTCGGCGCCCGCGCCGTGCGCCGCTTCACGCACTTTGACACCGACGCCAAAAACAAGCTCGATCTCGGCGGCCGGCCCGGCCGCGATTTCGCCGCCGAGCGCCAAACCGCCGACACCAACATCTTCGAAGCCGCCGCCAAACACGTCGGCGCGCTCACCAAGGCGCACAAACGCGTCGTGGTCGCCGCTTGGTCCGATGGTTCAGCCGAACGTCTCGCCGGCGTGCTGACCGACCACGGGGTTGATACCGTGATCCGTTCGGACTCCTGGCCGCACGCGTCCTCGCTGCCGCGCGGCGCGCATGCGCTGGCCGTACTGCCGCTCGAGCACGGTTTCGAGACCGACACGCTCGCCTTCCTCTCCGAGCAAGACATCCTCGGCGATCGCCTCGCGCGCCCGCGCAAGCGCCGCAAAGCCTCCGCCGTCATCGCCGAAGCCGCGGCCATGAGCCAAGGCGATCTCATCGTCCACCAGGACCACGGTGTGGGCCGGTACGAAGGCCTGAAGACGCTCGACGTGGCCGGCGCACCGCACGATTGCTTGGATTTGACTTACGCAGGAGGGGACAAGCTCTACCTCCCAGTTGAAAACATTGAACTCGTCAGCCGCTACGGCGCTGAGGATGCCGAAGCGCAGCTCGACAAACTGGGCGGTGTCGCCTGGCAAAGCCGTAAAGCGCGCGCCAAGCAGCGCTTGCGCGATATGGCGGAAGAATTGCTCCGCATCGCGGCCATGCGCGCCACCCGCACCGCCGAACCGCTGTCGCCGCCCGAAGGCTTGTGGGACGAATTCTGCGCGCGCTTCCCGTACGAAGAAACCGACGACCAGCTCAGCGCCATCGATGACGTTGTCGGCGATCTCGCCGTCGGCAAACCGATGGATCGCCTGATCTGCGGCGATGTCGGCTTCGGCAAGACCGAAGTCGCGCTGCGCGCCGCGTTCCTGGTGGCGATGACGGGCAAGCAAGTCGCCGTCATGGCGCCGACCACGTTGCTCTGCCGCCAGCACTTCCGCACCTTCAGCGAACGCTTCCGGGGCCTGCCCATCCGCGTACGCCAGCTCTCGCGTCTTGTGACGACCAAGGAAGCCAACGAAACCAAGGCCGGCCTGGAAGCCGGCACGATCGAGATCGTCGTCGGCACGCACGCGCTCCTCTCGAAGACGATCAAGTTTGCCGATCTCGGCCTGATGATCATCGACGAAGAGCAGCATTTCGGCGTGAAGCACAAAGAGCGCATGAAGGATCTGCGCGCCGAAGTGCATGCGCTCACGCTGTCGGCCACACCGATTCCGCGCACGCTGCAGCTCGCGCTCGCCGGTGTGCGCGAAATGAGCCTCATCACCACGCCGCCGATCGATCGCTTGGCCGTGCGCACCTATGTGACCGCGTTCGACAACGTCACCGTGCGTGAAGCGCTGCTGCGCGAGAAATATCGCGGCGGCCAAAGCTTCTTCGTCGCACCACGCATTTCCGACCTCGATGAAGTGTCCGATTTCCTGCGTCGCAACGTGCCGGAAGTGACGTTCGCGGTGGCCCACGGTCAAATGCCGCCGAGTTCGCTCGACGAGATCATGACGCAATTCTACGACGGCGCCTTTGACGTGCTGCTCTCCACCTCAATCGTGGAATCCGGCCTCGACATTCCACGCGCCAACACGCTGATCGTTTATCGCGCCGATATGTTCGGCTTGGCGCAACTCTATCAGCTGCGCGGCCGTGTTGGCCGTTCCAAACTGCGCGGCTACGCCTATCTCACAACCGCCGCCGAACAAGCGCTCACCGTCAGCGCCGAAAAACGCCTCAAGATTCTCTCGTCGCTCGACAATCTGGGCGCCGGCTTTACGCTGGCCAGCCACGATCTCGACATGCGCGGCGGCGGCAATCTGCTCGGCGAAGAGCAATCCGGCCACATCCGCGAAGTTGGCGTCGAACTCTATCAGAGCATGCTCGAAGAAGCGGTGCAGGCGCTGCGCGAGGGCAGGGACGAGGAGGAATTCTCCGAGAAATCCTGGTCGCCGCAGATCAATGTCGGCGCCTCGGTGCTCATCCCGGAAGATTACGTCGCCGACCTCACCGTGCGCTTGGCGCTCTATCGCCGTTTGGCCGAGCTCGATAGCGATCAAGAACGCGAAGCCTTCGCCGCGGAGTTAATCGATCGCTTCGGCCCACTGCCGGCCGAAGCCGAGCAACTCATCGCCGTGGCCGCGCTCAAAGCGCTCTGCCGTCGCTGCCAAATCTCGAAGCTCGACGCGGGGCCCAAGGGCGCGGTGCTCACGTTCCGCGAAATCGGCTTCCCCGATCCGCTGGCGCTCGTGCGCTACGTCCAAGAACGCCCCGACGACTTCAAAATGCGGCCTGACGGCAAACTCGTCGTCACCGGCGGCTGGCCCGAAGCCACCCAACGCTTGAAAGCGCTCCGCGGCGTGCTCGACGCACTCTCAAGAATGGCGACGAAGAAAGCGGCTTAGTTCTTCGGACCCCCGGCTTCCAGCCGGCATCTTAGTTTCAGCTTGCAGGCATGTCGCCGGTTGAACGCAAGCGCCGGCTGGAAGCCGGCGGTCCGATTAAGCGCTCTCAGCCGGCACAAATTCCATATCCAGCGCGCGCATCGCCCGCGCCAGCAGGCTCGCGCCGCTTTCACCCGGCTGCAGTTCCACCGCGCTTTGCTCAAACACAAGCGGCCCAGTGCCGTTGTCGCCCGCCGCGAAGGCGGTGCATTCGGCGACCGACGCAATCCGCTCGCCCGTCCGCTTGGCGCCCTTCAAGTCTGTCGCGCTCAGCGCCACCGCGATCACGTCACGTCCAATCGTGGCGCCTGCATCGGTCTCGCGCATCAAGCGCGCCGCCAAGCTCGCGATCTCGTTGAAACCGCGTTTCCAGGCCTCATCCGAGGGATCGCTGCTTCCTGGCGCTGGGAGCACCCGCATCACCGAAAGCGCGAACGGCCGCCCGCTGTGTTGGTGATCCGCCGCCAGTCGCTTCAAATGCGCCTCGAACGCTGCGCGCTTGAACAAGCCCGTCCGCGCTTCGCCCATGACATCGCGCAAGCCGCGCACGTCGTGGTCCGCCGCGCGCCGGCGACGCTCACGCCGCACCGCTTCAAACAGCCAGCCTAAGCTGGGCCCGTATGGCGCATTGGTATCGACCACAGCGCACGCGCCACGCTCGATCACGGCTTTACGCGTCGCGCCATCCAACGGCGCCGTCACCACCATGGTCGGCATATGATAGAGGCTGGCGTTACGCCGCAGCGCCGCGCACAGCGAGATCGCCGTCGCCGGATCCTGCGCGCCATTCAGCACCACCGCGTCGAACGGCTCATCATGCAAATGGTCAAAACCCGCATACGAGGAGAACGCGGCCGCGACCAAGCCGCCATGCTCGGACAGCGCGCGCTCCAGCGCCAAGAACATTGCACTCGGCGCGCCGATATAAAGCGCCTTCAAACGCCGCAGCTCGGCCGGCGTCGGCATCGGCGCGTTCATCTCAACCGCTGTCGCCATGCGCCGCGCGCGTTCTTCTTCCGCCAGCGCCACACGCACACACGCCTCGATCTGCGCGGAGATCAGCTTTGCCGGAGCGTCCAACGCAATCGCGCCTGTGAATGGCGCCAGAGCTTCCAGGCCGGCAGGCGAGGGCCGATCGCTCGTCAGCGCCAACAGCGAAGCTAGCGGCTTTCGCTCCGTACTGTGCGCCGCCTCAGCAAGTTCCACCGCTGCGGCTACATCGCCATCGAACGCCGCAAACAGCGCGATGTCTTCGCCATCGGGCGCGGCGCGATAGGGGCCGGGCATCGCCGCGGCTTGCACCTCCGCGGCGGCAAGCAGCGCTTGCGCCTCACGCGCCATCCGCGCGTCATGGGCTCGTACAACAATCCGCAGGACTTGACGCTCCGGCGCCGGAGACGGCGGGCAAAGGATGGGTGATACTTAGCCGACTATAGCTCTGGTCGAAATCCAGAGGGTAAACGGAGAAAATCATGGGCAAGGGTCCGCTTTCGGGCGTGAAAGTCGTGGAATTTCAGGGCATCGGCCCCGGTCCCTTCGCCTGCATGCTGCTGTCCGACATGGGCGCCGACGTCGTCCGCATCGACCGCAAGGGCGGAGGCGGGGGCTTCAAGTTCGACGTGCTCGCCCGCGGCCGCCGCTCTGTGGCGCTCGACCTGAAGAACCCTGCCGACATGGCTGTGGCGCTGGAACTGATCTCTAAAGCGGACGCGCTTGTCGAAGGCTTCCGCCCCGGGGTGATGGAGCGGCTGGGCCTCGGCCCCGATGAAGCGCTGAAGCGCAATCCAAAGCTCGTCTACGGCCGCATGACCGGCTGGGGCCAGGACGGCCCGCTGGCGCAAGCCGCCGGCCATGACGCGAATTATATCTCTATCACCGGCGCGCTCGGCGCCATGGGGCGCGCGAACGCCAATCCTTCCGTGCCGCTCAACCTTGTCGGCGATTTCGGCGGCGGCGCGCTTTACCTCGCGATGGGGATCTGCGCCGCGCTTGTCGAAGCGAAGACGTCAGGCAAAGGCCAGGTCATTGATGCCGCGATCACCGATTGCACGGCGTCACTCATGGCGATGATGTATGGCTTCCGCGCCGCCGGCATGTGGACAGACAATCGCGATTCCAATCTGCTCGATGGCGGCGCGCCCTTCTACGACGTCTATGAAACCAGCGACGGCAAATACGTCACCATTGGCTCGCTCGAACCACAATTCTACGCGCTGCTGCTGGAAAAAACTGGCCTCAAGGATGATCCCGATTTCGCGGCGCAAATGGATCGGAGCAAATGGCCAATGATGGAAGCCAAGCTCACCGCGCTGATCAAAACCAAAACCCGCGATGAGTGGGCGTCGATCATGGAAGGCACCGACGTCTGCTTCGGCCCCGTGCTCAACATGGCCGAGGCGCCGAACCATCCCCACAATGTGGCGCGCAAAGCCTTCCTCGAAATAGACGGCGTCACCCAGCCCGCGCCTGCCCCACGCTTTTCGCGCACGCCCGGGGAAGTGCAGGGGCCCCCGGCCAAGGTCGGGGCACACACTGAAGAGGTGCTTGCCGCCTGGAATATCGAGGCGCGTCCAAGCTGATTTTTGCGTTCAGGGGCGGTTCAACCGGGATGGCGTTTATGGTCCCCGGTTCTGGACGATTTTTCGTCCCTCGCTCGTCCCAGGACCAAGTTCTCATCCCATCCCGGGATGAAACGAAGCGCCGGCGGCCGGCTCAGCCGCCGGCGCACTTCGTTTGGGCCGAAGTTGAAACTTGTAGTTCCGCACCGGAATGTTGCGCTGCAGCGCAAGGCTCCGTAACAGAGGCGCACATAGAGGGCGCCGCATGGTCAACAAGGTCTACAAGGACGCGAAATCAGCTCTCGAAGGGCTCACCTTCGACGGCATGACGGTCATGAGCGGGGGCTTCGGCCTTTGCGGTATTCCGGAAAATCTCATCATTTCGCTGCGCGACAGCGGCGTGAAGGGGATTACCGTCATCTCCAACAATGCTGGCGTGGACGGCTGGGGCTTGGGCCTGCTGCTGGAAACCAAGCAGATCAAAAAAATGATCTCGTCCTACGTGGGCGAGAACAAGGAATTCGCCCGCCAATTCCTCTCCGGCGAACTCGAACTCGAATTCAATCCGCAAGGCACGTTGGCTGAACGCTGCCGCGCCGGCGGCGCCGGCATCGCCGGCTTCTACACCAAGACCGGCGTCGGCACGCTCGTCGCCGATGGCAAAGAGACGAAGGTCTTCAACGGCGAGACCTATGTGCTGGAAACGGGCCTGGTCGCCGATCTCTCGATCGTCAAAGCCTGGAAGGGCGACAAGGAAGGCAATCTGATCTTCCGCAAGACCGCGCGGAACTTCAACCCGATGATGGCGACCGCCGGCAAGAAGTGCGTCGCCGAAGTCGAGATCCTGGTCGAGACCGGCGAACTCGATCCCGACGCGATCCACACGCCCGGCATCTATGTCGATCGCATCGTGCAAGGCAGCTTCGAAAAGCGCATCGAACAACGCACAGTGCGCGCACGGGAGAATGCGTGAGCGTTGATTTTCTCACGCGCACGATCCCGATGGGACCACCGATCGGTCGCATTCGCCTGAACGCAAAAGAAATCGAGATTGCGTTGATCGATGGGCGAGACAGATCGCGCGTGTGCGAAGTGCTGAGCATTTGCCGTGTGCGACCGCTCAGTATGAAAGGCATGCCCAAGGCGCCGCGCGGCGTCAAAGGGGTAAGTGTCGATCGGCTCGAAGATTTTCTTCTTCTCGACAAAGATGATGCCGATTTTTGGCGAACGCAGATGGGCGATGAGGCTGTTGAGTTGCTGGACTATGCGCGCGCGCGTGTAGCGTTTGAGCGCGAATGGGCGGACGCTTACCCCGAGAAGTACAGCACAATCAAAGTTTATGGTGCGGGACTCTTCGTGGGTAGTGGCGGTACGAGCGAGGAATATTGGCGTGCATTTCGCAAATTGTTTGCAGAGCACGACAATACCGACGTGAGCCTTAAAGAGCTCGCGAAAATTTATTGGACGGCCATTGAGAGCGTGATGTCGGCGGAAGATTTCCACGAACTCGCCATGAGCCGCAGATAAGAGGTTGGAGAGACAAGTATGGCTTGGTCCCGTGATCAACTCGCCCAGCGCGCCGCGAAGGAATTGCGCGACGGTTTCTATGTGAACCTGGGCATCGGCATCCCGACGCTTGTGGCGAACTACATTCCCGATGGCGTGGAAGTGACGCTGCAATCGGAGAACGGCATGCTCGGCATGGGTCCGTTCCCGTACGAGGACGAGATCGACGCCGATCTCATCAATGCCGGCAAACAAACCATCACGGCGCTGAAGAAGACGTCTTATTTCTCGTCGGCGGATTCGTTCGCGATGATCCGCGGCGGCCATATCGATCTCTCGATCCTGGGCGCGATGGAAGTCAGCCAAAACGGCGACCTGGCGAATTGGATGGTGCCGGGCAAGATGGTCAAAGGCATGGGCGGGGCGATGGACCTCGTCGCCGGCGTCAAGCGCGTCGTCGTCGTCATGGAGCACACCTCCAAAGAAGGCGCCTCGAAGCTGCTCAAAGCCTGTACCCTGCCGCTGACCGGCGTGCGCGTCGTCGATCTCGCCATCACCGATCTCGGCGTCTTCGAGATCGACAAAGCAGGCGACGCCCCAATGCGCCTGATCCAACTCGCCGAGGGCGTAACCCTCGACGAAATCAAAGCCAAAACCGAAGCCGCCTTCCTCAACGCCCTGAGCTGAGCCCGGCGTGGCGTCGCCCTTCGACGGGCTCAGGGTGACGCCATTTCAACGGACAGCGCGATTGGCCCAGTAGCGTCCTCCTGAGCTTGTCGAAGGGGACGCGGGCCAAGGCGCTTGCCGAGCGACTGCGGCGCTGGTACGCCCCGCGCCTCTTGGAAGGATGGCCGAGTGGTTTAAGGCAGCGGTCTTGAAAACCGCCGTGGGTGCAAGCCCACCGTGGGTTCGAATCCCACTCCTTCCGCCAGCGCCTTAAAGGCGGCCGAACTTTTGCCCTGCCGCGGCTCAGTCCCGGACCTCACCGCGAAGCGCGTCAGCCAGCACCGGCGTCAGGGATATGGCGTTGGAAGGGTGAATCACTGAGTCCGTGGACACAATCCCGCGCGCGCCGACGCCGCGCAATTTTGTGTCCACCGATGGGTCAAACAGCGCATGCGTCACGCAGGCGGCGACATCGCGCGCGCCGAAGGCTTTGAGCATCCTGGCGGCCTCGATTAGCGTGCCGCCGCTTGAGCAAATATCGTCAACCAGCGCGACGCTTCGGCCGGCGATCTCGGCGGGATTGTCGAGCGCCAAGCGAACCTCGTTGTCGCCAAGTCGGGTTTTCGAGAAGAGCCGATAGGGGAGGCCCAAAGCATCCGCGACCTGCCCGACCCAAGACGCGGATTCCACGTCGGGACCGACAACGAAGTCCAACTGCGGGGCTTGCCGAAGCCAAGCGGCGATCACGGGTGCGGCGGAGAGCGCCGTCGATGATGTCTGCGGGAAGACGGCCGAAAGCGTGGGCGTCCTGTGAAGGTGCGCATCGACTGTGAGGATGCGATCAAACCGATCGCCCAGCAATTGGCCGATGACTTTCTGGCTAATGGGTTGTCCAGGCGCAAACGCGATATCCTGGCGCAAGTAACACAGATAAGGGGCCACAAGAACGAGGCGTTGTGCGCCAGCGCGCCGCCAGGCATCGCACGCCAAGAACAAGGCCATGAGTTTGTCGTTAGGCTGGGCCAAGGAACGATAGACAATCGTCGTCGGTGCAGTCTCCGGGACCGTCGGCAGGATTTCGCCATCGGGGAAAGTGTGGACGTCAACGAACCTGCACTCCACTCCGAGCGCGCTTGCGAGCGCGCGCGCAGGCCTCGCTTCATCGGGGAACGCGTGCAGAATGATCGAGGCCTTGCTCATGTAAGGTGAAATCCAGACTCGGCGTCGGCCGCGCCTGCAGCATAGGCGAAGTCCGCCTGTTCAACGCCATGGATGCGATAAAGCGGTTCGCCCGCGCGCACATTATCGCCCTTGCGCTTGAGGATATCGATCCCCGCGCCTGCGTCGGTAGGGGCGCCTGCGAGGCGCGCGATGCGCGCGATGCGCAAGCAATCGATGCCGGCAATCCAGCCGTCAGCCGTGGCCGTCACCTCGTGCACGAGTGCGCCAACCGCGCCGGAGACTGGCGAGGGCCCTTGAGCTTCGGCAATCTGCTCCATCTTCCTGAGGGCGGCGCCGCTAGTCAGCAGTTCAAGCGCGCGCGCTTCGCCCTGTCCGCCCCTGACGGCGGGATCGAGTTCCAACAACCGGCCGGCAAGACTGATGGACTTTGCCATCAAGTCGGCAGGCGCCTCATGCGCGCCGCGCAACACCGCCAGGACGTCGCGCATCTCAAGCGCGGGACCGATACCGCGTCCGATCGGCTGCGAGCCATCGGTCATCACAACCTCGACATGGAGCCCTAAGCGTGAGCCCACGAATTCGAACAGCTTGCGCAACCGAAGCGCCGCACGCGTGTCACGCACCTTGGCGCTTGGGCCGACCGGAACGTCGATAATGAGGCTGGTGGACCCCGCTGCGATCTTTTTGGAGATGATCGACGCCACCATCTGGTCTGGGGTATCGATGGATAGCGGTCGCTCCACCGAAATGAGGACATCATCCGCGGGCGAGAGATTGACGCGTCCGCCCCAGACGACGCATCCGCCGCAACGCTCGACGACGGCGCGCATTTCCTCTTCATCGAGATCAACCCGCGCAAGCACCTCCATTGTGTCAGCCGTACCGGCCGGCGACGTGATGGCGCGAGAAGAGGTCTTGGGAAAAAGCAATCCATGCGCGGCGACAATGGGGGCGACGATCAGCGAGGTGCGGTTCCCAGGCACGCCGCCGATGCAATGCTTGTCGACCACCAATTGGTGTTTCCAGTCGAGGCGCTTGCCGGCGCGGGCCATGGCGTCGGTGAGCGCTAAGGTTTCGTCGGCCGTCATGAAGCTCGCGCAGGCCACCAGGAAGGCCGCGATCTCCATGTCAGACCAACGATGATCCACGAGGTCGTGCACCACATCGGTGAGCTGCGCCGCTGTCAGCGTATCGCCGCGAATCTTGTCGAAAATCGCCGATGTCGCCAAGGGAGGCGGCGCCGGTGCGATGTGGGCGAGGGCGCCCGCGGGCGCGCCAAGCCTGCGAAAGGCGGGCTGCGTCAATCCGGCTTCATCGGCGCCCACGAGCATTGGATCATCGGCGATGACGACGCTGGCGAGGATACGCACGCCGCCCGCCGTAACTTCGACCTTCCGCGAACCTTTCAGCCGCGCCGGGCGCAGCGCGGAGCAATCGCGTGACAGCACCAGCACATTTTCGCGAAACGTGTTGATGGGAAGGGGTTTGATTTTCACCTGCACTGCGTTCAATCCGACATAGAATTAAGGGGAGGGGCGACGGGGCGGCGTGATGACGCCGCTGGAGATCAACGCGCGCGAGATCGCCGCAAGGGCGCCCTCCGCCACGCGCATCCACGCGCCGGTGATAAAGGCGACGGCAATAGCCGCCGCTAAGATCGAGAGGGGCGGAGGGGCCACGCGGAAGATGGACGCCAAAGCGGGGATCGCAAAGGCGGCAGCCAGCAAGACGACCAGCGCGCCCGCGATGACCCAGAACACATTGCGGTGTGGCGCAAGCACTTTGCCATCGGTCGACATGGCGTCGGCAAGCGCGAGGACGAGGTTGGCCAATACAAGCGAGATGAAGGCGCCGCCGCGAGCGACCGGCTCTGGCGCGTGCTGCAACAGGACGGCGTAAAGACCGAGCACGCCGACGAGCACGCCCACGCCCTGGATGAAACCCCTGGCAAGCTGCCGCGGGCCGAACAGCGGCTCTCTCGGCGGTCGCGGCGCCTTGCGCATCGCGGTGCGTTCGCTGGGTTCGCCCTCGAAAACAAGCGCGCACGTAGGATCGATGGCCAGTTCCAGCAGCACGACGTGCATGGGAAACAACATCGGCGGCATGCCGAGCAGAATGGGCGCTAACGCGAGGCCCGCGATCGGCACGTGAATGGCCGTGATATAGGTCAGGGCGCGGCGAAGGTTTGCGAAGATGCGTCGGCCCAAACGGACCCCGCCCACGATGGAAGCGAAGCTGTCATCCAACAACACAAGATCCGCCGCCTCCCGCGCAACATCTGCGCCGCGCTTTCCCATCGCGATGCCGATATGGGCGGCTTCCAGCGCGGGTGCGTCGTTCACGCCATCGCCGGTCATGGCGACGATCTCGTCGTTGTTCTTGAGAGCCTGAACCAACATCAACTTCTGCTCAGGGGCGATGCGCGCGAACACGCGTGCTTTGCCTAGGGTCCGCTGCAATTCGCGTGCAGTCTGCTGCGCGACTTCAGCGCCCAGCACCACGCCAGCGCTCACATCAATGCCAGCGCGCTGGGCGATGGCGCGCGCTGTCGCCGGGTGGTCGCCGGTGATCATGATGATTTTCAGTCCAGCCGCATGCGCCTCCTGGATGGCCGCTGGTGCGTCGGCGCGCAGCGGATCGAGAAAGCCAATGAGGCCGCAGAACGCAAAACGGAGGTCCTCCGGCGTGTCCGGAAATGGCCCATCGTGGCGGCACGACGCCACGCCCAACACACGCAGGCCATCCTCCGCAAACGCGTGCAGCACCGTATTGAGCCGCGCGATTTCGTCCTGCTGTAGGCGACATAATTTGAAGATGGACTCAGGCGCGCCCTTTGCGCCCGCGATCCTCTCGTCTCCCGCACCGCGCCAGACCTGAACCACCGCCATCATTTGCGGGCGAAGCGGCCACGTGCGCTCGATCTGGGCGGGGGCCACAAATTGGTGGTCGTACGGCAAGAGCATCCGAATGGCTTTGTCCATCGGGTCGACTGGCTGCAGCGGCGTCGCAAGGGCCGCGAACTCGATGACTTGGCGCGCCGGGCCAGACGCAGGCGCACGGTCATCGAGGAGCACATCTTCCGACTCGGCCCAGAGGCGCGCGACACGCATGCGGTTCTCCGTGAGCGTGCCGGTCTTGTCGACACAGAGCGCCGTGGCGCCGCCCAAGGCTTCGATGACAGCGCTGCGCCGTACAAGCACGCGGTGGGAGGCGAGCCGCCAGGCGCCGAGCGCCATGAAGACCGCCAGCACCATGGGAAATTCTTCGGGGATAAGCGCGATAGCGACCGTGATTCCGGCAAGCGCGCCGCCGATCCAGTCGTCGCGCAATAGCCCGTACGCCAGCGCGATCAACCCACAGAAGGCGAGCGCGAAGGCGCCCAGCAACGCGACGAGGCGTCCCGCCGATCGCTGCAACGGCGTGGGTTCCTCATCAATCGCGGCGAGCGATGCGCCAATCTGGCCAAGTGCGGACTGCAGCCCGGTACGAGTGACACGCAGGACGCCCTGACCGCCAACATTCAACGTTCCGGCAAATAGGGAGGAACTGTCGACGGCGCCAGGACGGGAATCGTCCGCGGCAGCCGCCGCGTCGATCGCGATACGCTTCGACACAGGCGCGGATTCCCCCGTCAGCGCAGACTCATCCACGCTCAGCACGTCGCCACTGATCAGCACCCCGTCGGCCGGGACACGATCACCTTCGCCGATGAGCAGAAGATCGCCAGGCACAAGGTCGCGCGCTGGAACCCGCGATTCTTCGCCATCTCGAATGACGCGGGCGAGCGGCTGGGCAAGTTCGCGCAAGGCTACGAGGGCATGTTCGCTCCGCGCTTCCTGAAAGATGACGAGACCAATCGCGGCGAGCGCGCCAGCAAGCAAAAACAGGCCTTCGCCGAGATCGCCCAGCACCATGTAAAGCGTGGCGGCGCCAAGGAGCAGCAAGAACATCGGCTCGCGCATCGTGTCGCGCGCGATGGCGATCAGACCGCGGGCCTGCGTGCGCGGCAATTCGTTCGGCCCGATCTCAAGCAAGCGCCGGGCCGCTTCCGCATGCGTAAGGCCGGTCAAGGGCGCGCTTGTCATGGGCTGTCCCAATATGAGCCCTTTGTGGCCGCCGCGAAAAGGCGGGATTCGCCGCAGACTCCCATTATCGATCAAGGTCAACAATAGGCGCCGCCGCGATCGCTGGCTTGATCCCGCGCAAGGCCTGCCCTGGGCTGTGAAAACCGTGTTCGCGTGGAGCGTAAGGCCGTTTCTGAGATTGCGTCGAAGGGTGATTGGCTATCAGCTAATGGTTGATGGAGATCCGAATGGCCGAGCCCAGCGAAGCAAAACCCTCAGCGACTGTCCTCCTGCTGCGCGATACGCCTGAATTTCAGGTGCTCATGGTCAAGCGCCATCACCAGATCGACTTCGCCTCCGGCGCGCTGGTCTTCCCTGGCGGTAAGATCGCGCGCGGTGATGAGGAGGGCGAGTGGGCCGAGCACGCCATCGGTTGGGAACGCTATGACAGCGTCCAACGTGCGCTGCGGATCGGCGCCATTCGCGAATCCTTCGAAGAGACCGGTATCCTCCTCGCCGAACATCGTGACGGCGCGCCCTTCGCGGACGTCTGCGACACGGAGCTGCGCAAATCCGTCGATGCGGGCGAGACGCCTTTTCTCGATGTCGTCCGCGAGCTCGGCGTGCGCTTGCGCCTCGACGGACTTTCCGTTTTCGCCCGATGGATCACGCCCACCTTCATGCCAAAGCGCTTCGACACGTGGTTCTACGTGATGCATGCCCCACCAGAGCAGGTGGCCGCCTGCGACGGTCGCGAGACGGTTGACGCCGAATGGATCGCGCCCAGCGACGCCGTGCGCCTCGCCGCCGAAGGTCAACGCACGATCATTTTCCCCACGCTCATGAACTTGCGCTTGCTCGCGGAAGCCAACGACGCCGTGGATTGCATCGCCCGGGCTCAATCGCGCAGCCTAGTCACCGTGCTGCCGGTCATTGAGCAACGCGACGGCAAACCCGTTCTCGTGATCCCCCCAGATGCCGGTTACGGGGCGGTGTTCGAGCCGCTCGATTCGATCATGGGCGAGCCGCGCCGTTGACGCGTCGCCGCAGACGAAACTGGCGTTCAGTGCGCGTCGGCCAGCGCCAAGCTCTGACGGAGCTCCCGCTTGAGGAATTTGCCGTTGGCGTTACGGGGGAGAGGATCCTGCAGCAGCCACACATAGCGCGGCAGCTTGTGCTTTGCGATGTGACGCGCCGCTTCGGCGCGTAGCTCGTCGGCGCTGGCGCTCTCGCCCGCGCGAAGCACGATGGCGGCCGCGACTTCCTCGCCCAGCCGATCATCAGGCACGCCGAAGGTCACGCACTCGGCGACCGCTGGGTGGCGATAGAGAGCGGCTTCGACCTCGGCGCAATAGACGTTCTCGCCGCCGCGCAGCACCATGTCCTTCTTGCGGTCGACGATGTAGACGAAATTGTCTTCGTCGATACGAACGATGTCGCCGGTGTGAAACCAACCGTCGGTGATGGCCTCCGCCGTGGCTTCCGGGCGATTGAGATAGCCTTTCACCACTTGCGCGCCGCGCACCCACAGTTCGCCCAGTTCTCCCAGCGGCACTGCGCGTCCGTTCTCATCGACGGCCTTGGCCTCGAAGTTCGGCATGATCATTCCGCAGCTCGCCGGTTTGCCGACGAAGAAATCTCCCGCGACGGACGTGATGATCCCGCAAGTCTCTGTGAGGCCGTAGCCCGTGTTCGGACGACGCCCGCCTGGCTGGGTCTCGATCTTAGCGACGAGGTCCGGCTGCAAGGGTGCGCCGCCGCCGCCCATGGTGAGCAGGCTCGACGTATCATACTTGGCGTAATCGGGATGGGTCACCAATTCCCGCGCCATGGTGGGCACGCCTGACAGCGCCGTCGCCCGCTCTCGTTCGATGAGCTTCAGCGCCTCGGTGGCGTCCCACTTGTGCATGAGCACGATTTTCCCGCCTTGGGCTGTGATCGGGTAAGCGACGCAATTGTTTGCCGTGACGTGGAAGAGCGGCGTGGTCGCGATCGCAACCGGAGTCGGCGGCGCGACGGGTTCGGCATTGGTGGCGTATTGCACCGCGAGCGCCTGCGCGGCGCCGGAGAAGAGCACGCTCATCAGATTGTTGATGCAGCCGCGGTGCGTGAGCTGCGCGCCCTTCGGGTGACCTGTGGTGCCTGAGGTGTAGAAAATGCACGCGTCGTCGTCAGGATCAATCTGTGCGTCCGGCATTGCCGCAGGCGTGGCGACGATCTCGTTCCACGTCGTGACCCCAGGCGCTGCTGCGCGCACGAGCACGATTTTTGCCGACTGACTGACGTCCGCCGGCAACCGATCGAAACGCTCCTGGTCGCACACGATCACCTTTGGCGCGCTGTCCTTGATCGCATAGGCGAGCTCCTCGGCGACCCACCAAGCATTGAAACCGACCGCCGCCACGCCGATCGACACGCAGGCCCAATAGGTCAGCAGCCATTCCGGATAATTGCGCATGGCGATGGCGACGCGGTCGCCGCGTTTGACGCCCTGCGCCACAAGCCAAGCGGCGAACGACGCGGTCTGTGCGTGCGCCTGCGCGTAAGTGAGGCGGTCGTTCTCGAACACGAGATACTCATTCGCGCCAAACGCAGCGGAGGAGAGCCAGAAGGCGCGCAGATCGGGCGGCGCATTCTTATACGCGCGCAGGTTTTGCCCACGCACCGGCGCCTCGACGACCTCGAACGGCGCGCCCGGCGCGGTGAGGTCCGCGCACGCGCGCTTGAGTTCTTTATAATACAAAGCGCCGCCTCCCATGGGTGTTTTTTGAGTATGGCTAAAGGAGCCGCGCGGCGTCGGCAATGCGATGCTGCGCATGCTTACACTTGGTGCGCTGCAGCATCGCCATTTTGCCAACTTGCCGCACCGTCATTCTTGACGGTGCGCGAACCTCATGTTGCACTTCGCTCCAACCGCGCCCGCTAGAGGCGTGGGCATATGGGCGGAAACCCTAACGCCGGAGGAGGCGTGATGGAGCGTTTGTCTTCGCGAACAGGCGTCGCGGAAGTTCTCGCGATCGTGTGTTTAGTTGGCGTCGTTGTTGTCGGCGCGACCTTTGCCTTGCAGAACGGATTTCCTGGCGTGGCCGCGGCGTATTCGGACGTGCAATTGACGTCGTTCGTGCGCTGAGAACCGCTACGCCGAGACAGGCGGTTCGCTATACGAGGCGAGTTTAGTGATGATCTCGTCCGGCGTGGCCAGCATCTGCTTATATTGCTCAAGCGGATACGGCATGTGCGGCTTGGTCGGATCGTAGGCCGGTTGCGGCGCGGGACTGGGACCCGTGTAAGGCGCGGGGGTTCTGTATCGCGCGGCTTCTTCGGATGAGATGCCGGCGCGGGCCAGCACTGCAGGATCGATCCAACGGTCAGGGTTGATCGAACCGCGCACCGGCGTCGCCACTTCCAGCGTCATGCTGTCGGGTCCCGCGAAATAGATCGATTTGCAGAATCCGTGATCGAGTGGGCCAATCACATTGACCCCGTTGCCGCGAATGCGGTCGCGCATCGCGATCAGTTCCTCCTCGTTGGCGACGCCAAACGCGATGTGCTGTAGCGCGCCAGCCGCGCACGGCTTCTCGCCGCGCCCAGCGTGCGTAACGCCGAGCTGGATTGGAATCTTATCGACGTCCGGCAATTGCACGATCGAGAAATAGCTCGCCTCGTTCAGGCGCAGGAACGCGTGCAGGCCGCCCGGCACGCCGTGCATGTCGAACAACGCTACAAGCGGGCAGCCGACGACTTCGGAAAAGAAGGCGATATGCTTCTTGATGTCGGCCGCCATGAACGCGACGTGATGGATGCCATTCGGTTGAGTCACGGCGGTCTCCTTGTTTGCTGTTGCTTTCCGTGACGGCGTGGGCCCCAGATCGGAATGCAAGGGTGCCGGCAAAGCTGTCCGCACGCAACACTGACGGAAGGAGAGGGCGATGACGAGCGTGGTTCGCGAGCCCTATGGCTTTGTCCATGCCGACGCCAGCCGGCTCAAGGAAGTCTATGGCGGGCCCTCCGGCCAGGTGTTCGTCGAGTGCATGCGCATCCGTCCCGCCGCCGGCGACTCCAAGACCGCAATTCTGTTTTCGCACCCGATTGGCGGCGGCTCGTTTTTGCCGCTTGTTAGCGCGCTCGCCGCGGCAGGGCGGCACGTGGTCTATTGCAACCCCCGTTATCGCGGCAACGACACCGCACTCATCATGGAGAAGTGTCTGCTTGATCTTGGCGCCTGCGTCGCCGACCTGAAGCAACGTTTCGGCTATGAGAGGGTCGTGCTCGGCGGCTGGTCCGGCGGCGGCTCCCTATCGCTCTATTATCAGGATCAGGCCGAGCGGCCGACCGTCGATGAGACGCCTGCGGGCGACTACGTCGGTCTTCGCGACGCCAAGCTGCAGCCCGCTGACGCCGTCATGCTGCTGGCCGCCCATGTCAGCCGGTCGGCGACGATGACGGAATGGCTTGATCCCTCGATTCTGGACGAGACGCGGCCTTTCGAGCGCGATCGCGCCCTCAACATCTACGATCCGGACTGTCCGGCGCGCGCGCCGTACGCGCCCGAGTTTGTCGAGCGCTTCCGTGAAGCACAGATCGCACGCAACCGGCGCATCACGGCGTGGGTCAAAGCAGAGCTGCAGCGTCTGAGAGCGAGCGGCGACCCGGATGCGGAACGGTGTTTCGTCGTCCAAGGCACGATGTGTGACGTGCGCTGGACCGATCCGACCCAAGACCCGTCTGATCGCAAGCCCTACATTTGTTATCTGGGCGATCCCAAGATCGCCAACGATGGCCCCGTCGGCCTTGGGCGCTTCACCACCTTACGCTCGTGGCTATCGCAATGGAGCTACGACGAGAGCCGTGCGCACGGTGAACGCAACGCCGCGCGTATTTCATGTCCGGCGCTGGTCGTGAACAATACCGCCGATCTCGCCTGCACACCCAGCCACGCCGCACGCTTGTTCGCCGCGCTCGGTTCGGCGGACAAGGAAATCGTGCATATCAAGGACGCGGATCATTATTACATCGAGCGCCGCGATCTGTTGCCCAAAGCCGTCGGCGCGATCGGCGGATGGCTTGATGCGCGGGGCTTTGATTGATGTCGCTGGAGGCTTCCGTCGGACCACTCGCAGGTTTGCGCGTTGTCGAAATGGGGCAATTGATCGCCGGCCCATTCTGCGGGCAATTGCTGGGCGACATGGGCGCCGAGGTGGCAAAGATCGAACCCCCCGGCGAAGGCGATCCGATGCGCAATTGGGGCCAGGGCGGCACGCCAACGGCTTGGCGCGTGATCGCGCGCAACAAATATTCCGTTGCGCTCGATCTACGTTCCGCGGAAGGGCAGGAGACCGCGCGCCAGCTCATCAACGTGGCCGACATCCTGATCGAGAATTTTCGCCCTGGCACGCTCGAACGTTGGCGTCTCGATCCGAGGGACTTGTGCGCCGCCAACCCGAAGCTGATTGTCGTGCGCATTTCCGGGTACGGCCAAGACGGTCCTTATGCGCAGCGCGCCGGATTCGGCGGCATTGGCGAAGCGATGGGCGGTTGGCGCGGCATAGTCGGCTATCCCGATCAACCGCCGGCGCGCATGGGGGTGTCGATCGGTGACTCGCTGGCGGCCACGTATGGCTGCATGGGCGCGCTCGCCGCGCTGCATCATCGCCATCAGACCGGGCGCGGCCAGATCGTCGATACCGCGCTCTACGAATCCGTGCTGCAGGTCATGGAATCGATGGTGCCGGAATTCCAGGTGAATGGTTGGAAGCGCAAACGCAGCGGCTCCACCATCGCCGGCGTGGCCCCATCGAACGTCTATCCTTGCAGGGACGGCGAATATCTGATCGGCGCCAATCAAGACGCCGTCTTTGTCCGACTCTGCGCGGCCATGGGGCGGCCCGAACTCGCACAGGACGCGCGCTACGCTACGCACCTCGCGCGCAGCGCCCATATGGAAGAATTGGACGGCGAGATCGCGGCCTGGACCTCAACCCTCACCGTGCGCGAACTGGAGGCCAAGATGATCGACGCATCCGTCCCCGCGGGGCGGATTTACGACGCCGAGGATATGCTTGCCGATCCGCACTTCGCCGCACGCGGCGCACTGGTTACTGTCGACGACCCAGTGCTTGGCCCGACCACGATGCAGGGCGTTTTCCCCAGGCTGTCAGCGAGCCCCGGACGGGTGCGGCGCGCCGCGCCGCGGGTCGTGGGGCAGGACACCGAGGAGGTGCTAAGGCGCTGGTTGGGCGGCTGAAAGGGGCGGCCAGGCCGCACCGGATCCATCTGCACAGAATCTGCACCAACTCCCCTGAACGTTTGCAGAAGCGGATGGCGGCGCTTTGCATGAGGCGGGTCCATGCTCGGTGGCATGAGCAGAGACACGCGTTCCCCGGGGCCAATGAGCGGGCAAGCCATCATTGCCGCCGCCAAGCCCAATCCGACCGTCCTCCAGCCCGCCCGGCGTCCGGAGCCTGTGCGCCAAACGCCGGCGCGCGCGCCCGCCTCAACCGCGCCACGCCGTTTTGACGACATCTTCTAACGCCAGAACGCTGACGGCGCCGGCTTATGCCGCTATGGTCGGGACGGGACTTTCCATGAGCCATCGCATCCTCGTCGTCGATGACGATCCACACATTCGCGACGTCATCTGCTTCGCGCTGGAGAAGGCAGGGATGGATGTCGCCGTCGCGCAGGATGGCGCGGATGCTCTGGCGCAATTCGAACGAACGCCGGCCGATCTCATCGTGCTCGACATCGGCATGCCGGAACTTGATGGGCTGGAAGTCTGTCGCCGCGTACGCAAGACGAGCGATGTGCCGATCCTCTTCCTCTCCGCGCGCAGCGACGAGATCGATCGTGTGCTGGGTCTGGAGCTTGGCGGCGACGATTACGTCACCAAGCCGTTCAGCCCGCGTGAATTGGTGGCGCGCGTGGGTGCGATCCTGAAACGCGTCAAGACGCAGCCGGCGGCCGAGACCAAAGGGCAGACGCAAATCGAACGTGGCCGCCTCAAGCTCGACGCGGAGCGGTTCGACGTGCGCTACGCGGGCGCCGCGGTCCCGCTCACGGCGCTTGAGTTCTCAATCCTGCGCCTACTCGCCTCGCGCCCCGGCATTGTCTTCAGTCGCGATCAGATCATGGAGAGTGCCTATCCCGGCAATGTGCACGTCTCGGACCGCACGATTGACAGCCACATTCGAAACGTCAGGGCCAAATTCGCCGCCGCCGGATGCGAAGCGATCATCGAGACCGTGCACAGCATCGGCTTCCGCCTCGGCGATGTGAACTGACGTGCAACCGGACAAGTGGCGCCCCAGCATTGGCATGATCACGGCGGCCGTGATCCTGTCGGTCTTGGTCCTGCCGCTGATCGGGCTGATCTTCTTCCGGCTCTACGAAAACCAACTCGTGCGCCAGACTGAGAGCGAGTTGATCGCTCAGGGGGCGCTGATGGCGGCCGTTTATCAAAGCGCGATCGCCCAAGCCCCCGACGACGCCTTTCCTATCGGCGTCGATCGTCCGCTTCATGATCCCGCCGTCGAGATCGACGAACGTTACGCGCCGATCCTGCCCAAGCTCGATCTCGCCTCTTCGCGCATTCTGGGGCCGCGTCCGAACGCGCAAATCGCCGTGTCGCCCCCCAGCGCCGAAGCTTTGCGCATCGGCGCTGAACTCACGCCGTTGATCGAGCAAACCCAACGCACGACGCTGACGGGATTTCGTCTGCTCGACGCCGACGGCCGTGTCGTCGGCGGCCGCGGCGACATCGGACAGTCGTTCGCGCATATGGAAGAAGTGCGCGACGCACTGCAGGGTCGCTTCAGCGCCGTCATGCGCATGCGCGACGACGATTCGCCTCCGCCGCCGCTCTATTCGATCAGCCGTGGCGCCAAGATCCGCGTGTTCGTCGCTTTTCCCGTCTTTGTGAATGATCAGCTTCGCGGCGTCGTCTATGTCTCGCGCACGCCGGACAACATTCTGCGCAATCTCTATCGTGAGCGGGACAAGGTCGCCGCCGCGGCTATCGCCGCATTGTTGGCTGCGCTAGCCATTGGCGCGGTGTTTGTGCGCACCATCGCGCGGCCGATGCGTGAATTGGCGCAGCGCGCCGAGGCGATCACCAAAGGCCAGACGGAAGCGATTGGACCACTCAGTCGCCACGGTACGCGCGAACTGGCGAGCTTGACGCAGAGCTTCATGAGCATGGCGCGCAGGCTCTCGGATCGCTCCACCTATCTTTCGACTTTCGCCAGCCACGTGTCACACGAACTCAAGACACCGCTGACAGCCATCAAAGGCGCCGCCGAATTGATGCGCGACGCCGACACCAGCATGACGCAGGAAGAGCGCGAGCGATTCCTCTCCAACGTGCTGGCGGATGTCAGCCGCATCAGCGCTTTGCTTGATCGGCTGCGCGAAATGGCGCGCGCGGAAAACCCGCAGATCGGCGGCGCGGTGCGCCTTGGCGACCTTGCCGCGGTGCTGCGCGAACGATTTGCCGCCCTCGACATAGTGGTGGACGGCGAACACCAAACGCTCAGCCTCTCCCTGGAGAACGCGCAGATCGTCTTCGGTCATCTGCTCGACAATTCTACCCGCCACGGCGCCAAGCGCGTGCAAATCTCCGCCCAGACGCAGGGCGACACGCTGTTGATCCGCGTCACTGACGATGGTGTTGGCGTGTCGCCCGGCAATCGCGAGCAAATCTTCGATCCGTTCTTCACGACGCGGCGCGCTGAAGGCGGCACCGGCATGGGCCTGGGCATCGTCCGCGCGTTGCTGCGCGCGCATGGGGGGGATATCGAACTGGCCGAAACCGACGGAGGCGCCGCATTCGTTGTCGTGCTGCCGGCGGTCGAAGCGCCGCCCGCGCCGGTTCGCGCCGCGCATTGACGCGCTTCCCGAGATTATGGCACGACTAGTGCCAATAGGCGTCGCCTGGTCGATAAGGGAGGCGGCGCGAGGGGAGGATGGGCCATGGTTTTGGCGCCGTCGACTAATTCCAGCTATCGCGGCGCCGCGAGCGCCGTTTGGTTCACCCTGCTCGCCGGTCTCCTCGAATTGGCCGCCGGTGCGATCCATTACTTTTTGCCCGACGGCGGAGCCGGCGTCATCGCGGGCATAGATCTGACGCACAATGCGCGCGCCATCATCTCCGTTTTCGCGTGGTTCGGCGCGCTGCAGATGAGTTTCGCGCTGCTCATTATCGCCATCGCCGTGCGTTATCGCACGCTGGTGCCGCTGGCGCTCGGGGCCATATTGCTGTCACGCCTGCTGATGGCCCTCGACGCTTGGTTTCTTAAAGGCGCGAGCGCGCCGCATCATCCACCCGAACATTTTGCCAGTCCGATCGTCGCCGGCCTCGCATTGCTGTTCTTGATCCTGTCATTGCGTACGCGCGGCGCATCGGGCGCCAAGGAGCAGACATGAACGTCGTCAACGAAGTCTACCCGAGTGATCCGGAGCAAATTCGCCAATTGATGCAGCCCGGTCCCAAAGGGCCGATTTTCATGGTCAATCTGCTCAAGTTCAAGGAGCGCGCTGAGTATGAAGACGGTCGCGCCTGCGATCTGAGCGGACGCGACGCCTACATGATCTATGGCCGCGCCGTTTCGGACTTACTGCCCAAATTCGGTGGCCAAGCCATCTTCGCCGCGGATGTGAGCTTGCTTTCGCTCGGCAAGGCGGACGAACTTTGGGATGAAATCGCCATCGCCATGTATCCGGAGCGCGCCGCCATGGTGCGCATGTCCATGTCCGAGGAATGGCGCGCCATCGCCGTGCACCGCACGGCGGGCCTAAAGGGCCAACTCAATATCGAAACCGTCGCGTCCGCCGACGCGGCCACGCTGGTGAGCCGCGCACTCGCGGCGCTCTAGCCGCCCAACGCGCGCAGCAAGCCCGCGCGCTCGAACGCGGAGCCCAGCGCGCCACGCGCGCTCCCGTCGAGTGCGGCATAGCCTTCGCGCAGCCATTGCAGACACTTGGCCTGATAGGGGAAGGTGGGTTGCGTCCAGGCGCGACCGTCGATCTCGGTGCTGAATTCCGCATCGCCAGCCTGCACCGCCGCCGCGTTGGCGAGGAGAAACGGCGCATAGACCCGGCCTATTTCCGCCAGCAGCGGCGCACACACATCAAGCGCCGCGTCGGGCGTCATCCAATCCTCATCCTGCGGTTCAAGACCGGACAGGTCCTCCATACGGTCGATCCATGCGCGCACGCGCGGGAATCGCGCTGTCAGCGCCGCAGACGTCGGCTCGACAACGCCCAATTGCGTCAATTGTCCATAGATGGCGAAATCGGCTGACGCCGGGCGCGCGCCAAGCACATAGCCTCGTTGCGCCACCAAGTGCGCGAACACGTCTAAAAAGCGCGCATAGCTCTGCTCGATTGTCTCCGCGGTGATCTCGTTTGAGCCGACAACGTAGAGGCGATCGAACTGACGCTTGGTGATGGCCGAGGCCCACTGGGCCGCGTCGGCGTCGGCGAGTGTTGGCAGCGACCAATAGATCAGCAATGGTCCGGCATTCTCGCGGTCGGCCTTGTGAAACCAGCGATAATGAAACATCGCCTTGGTCAGCCATTCATCGGCGTAATCTTCGATGAGGTCGTTCAGATAGGCGACGATAGGATCATGCGGCAGAGCCGAACGGCCGTCATAGGCCTGTTCGAGCCGGCGAACGATGGGCGTTGAATCCACGACCGCTTCGAGCTCGCCGCGCGCTGTTGGGAAGTAGAATGTCGGCAGCAGCTTCACCTTTGGGCTGGGCAGGCCCGGCGGCGGATTCTGGTGTCCACCCCAAATGATCGCGTGTTGAATGCGCCGATAGCGCAACAGCGCGATCATTTTGCGTGTGTATGGAGACCCGGGCGCGCCCAAGAGTCTCAGCGGCTGATCCTGCGCACCCATATCCCCCCCCGTTCGTATCGCTGACCTGCACAGTGGCGCGTGAACCGCGCGGCGATCAAGGGCGGCGCCGACGTCCAGTGCGACACGCCCTTTAACGCGCTGTAGTTAATCCGAAAAAAGCATAAATGCTTACGCGGCCTAAAGAGCCGTGCGCATAGAACTGCGCTCCAAATCTTCGTAGGGTCGCAATGTTTTCGAATTCGATCGCTCGCGCCGCTCTCGTTCTTGCGCTTGCTGCAGCCGGCGTCGCGCACGCGGATCCCGCGCCGATCACGTTCGCGGGTCAGGGTGGCGCTGCGCCGATGCAAACCGCCTCGCTCGCCGGTGGCGGTGACACTTCTTACGGCTACGGCCAAACCGAGCGTCGCCGCTCCGGCGCGGTGATCGACATTCGTCGGCCGCAAGGCGACACCCCGCGCGCCCAACGCGCGCCGCTCGAGATCAACGTCGCGCAAGAAGCCGACGAGGAAGACGACGTGCTTGCGCAAAACGCGCCGGCTCAACGCGCTCCCGCACAAGAGGCGCCCGCGCAGCGCCCGGAATGGCTGGAGCAGGAGCGGGTAGGGCCGCCCTATGAAGCCAATGGGCGCTGGTATGTCCCCACGCCTGAGCCAGGCTACGAGCAAACCGGCACGGCCTCCTGGTACGGCGCTGACTTCCAAGGCCAGCGCACCGCGAGCGGCGAAGTCTTCGACCGCGCAGCGCTCACAGCCGCGCACCCGACGCTGCCGATCCCGAGTCTCGTGCAAGTCACCAATCTCGAAAACGGCCGCGAAGTGATCGTGCGCGTCAACGATCGCGGCCCGTTTGTGGGCGAGCGTCTGATCGATATGTCTCAGGGAGCCGCCCAGGTGCTCGGCTTCGACCAAGCCGGCCAAGCCCGCGTGCACGTGCGGTATCTTGGCCCCGCGCCGCGCCGCGTCGATGCGGAGGAGGGCGCCCGCCCCGCCCCCACCTCGCCGCCGGCCCCTGCTCGCACCGCCCTCGCCGCCCACCAGGGTCCCCTCTCGCTGACCCCCGAGCAGGGGAGTGGGGATAACGCCCTCGCCGGCGCGCCGATTGGCGAACCTGTCCGCCGTCCGGCCCCGTCTTATGCCGCTGCCGCCCAAGGCAATTTCTTCGTCCAAGTCGGCGCCTTCTCGGACCTCGGCAACGCCCACCGCGTGCGTGACGCTGTCGGCCAAGCCGGCCCGGTGGTTGTGGACGTGCGCACGATGGCCTCGGGCGGCGAATTGTTCCGGGTGCGCGTCGGCCCCTGGAACAGCCGCGAAGAGGCGGAGTCCGCGCGTCGCACCTTAGCTTCACTCGGCTACGGCGAAACTGTCATCGCTGCGCGCTAAGTCCTCGGTTTGTTGACGTAATCCCGCCGCCTCGGTTTGATCCAATCCGAGGCCCAGAAGCGGGCGGACGATTCGGCGGAAACATGATGCTGCGACGCGCACTCAGCGCTTTGACTTTGCTTGCTGCGGCTTTCGCCGCGCCCCTAGCGCACGCGCAAACAACCGGCCTCACCACGCCCGCGCGCCACGTCACCATCATGGACGGCGCCAGCGGCGCGATCCTCTTCTGCGATGACTGCAACACACCCATGCCGCCGGCTTCGATGTCGAAGCTGATGACAGTGTTGCTCGTCGCCGAGCGCTTGCAGGCGGGCGAGCTCACGCTCGATACCCGCTTTCGCGTCAGTGAAAACGCGTGGCGCCACGGCGCCATGTCGGACGGCTCGCACATGTTTCTCGAGCTGAATTCAGAAGTCAGCGTGCGCGACCTCCTGCGTGGCCTCATCATCGTCTCGGCCAACGACGCCTGCATCGTGCTGGCCGAGGGCATCGCCGGCTCCGAGCAAGCCTTCGTCACGCAGATGAACGAACGCGCGCAAGCGCTCGGCCTGACCAGCGCCCGCTTCCGCAATGTGACGGGGCTGCCCGATCCCGACCACGTCATCAGCTCAAGCGATCTCGCGCGCCTGACACGGCATCTGATCAACACGTACCCCGAGCTCTATCGCATCTATTCCGAGCGTGAGTTCACGCATAACAACCGCACCCAGCAAAACCGCAATCCGCTGCTCGGCGCTTACACCGGCGCCGACGGGGTAAAAACCGGTCATACGGACGACGCCGGCTACGGCCTCGTCGGCTCCGCGCTCGTCAACGGCCAGCGCCGCATCATCGTCTTCAACGGCCTCGAGACGATGGCCGCGCGCCGCGCCGAGGCTCTCCGCATCATGAGCGCCGCGTTCAACGATTTCTCCGTCGCGCAGATCGCCGCGCAAGGTGAAGAGGTCGGTGAGGCGCAAGTACGTTTAGGCTCGCGCCGCACGGTGCCGCTTGTGGCGCAGAACAACATCATCATTGGCGGCCCGCGCGGCGTGCAAAGCGCGCTGACGGCATCTATTGTCTATGACGGCCCGCTGCAGCCGCCGATCGCCGAAGGCCAGGTCGTGGCGCGCCTCGTGATCGAGGGCCCGGACTTCCAGACCCAAGAGTTTCCGCTCGCCGCCGGCCGCCGCATCGGCAAGGCCAATTGGTTCGCTCGCGCCTGGGAGGGCTTGCGCCTGACCCTGTTCGGCGGTTGATGGAGCAATGGCGCAAGGCCAATTCATCACCCTCGAAGGCGGCGAAGGCGTCGGCAAATCCACGCTCGCGCGCGGGCTTCAAGCCGCGCTCGGCGGCCGCGCCGAAATTGTACTCACCCGTGAACCTGGCGGCGCCCCTGGCGCGGACGCGATCCGCGCGCTGCTCGTGCAAGGTGATGCGAACCGCTGGAGTGCGATGGAAGAAGCATTGCTGCTCGCGGCCGCACGGCTGAACCATTTGACGCAAACCATCAAACCCGCGCTCGCACGCGGCGCCTGGGTGATCTCTGACCGCTATTACGATTCAACCCGCGCCTATCAAGTCGCCGCCGGCGGTCTCGATGCGGCGACGCTCGACGCGCTCAACGTAATGATCCAAGCGCCAGCGCCCGATCTCACGCTCGTGCTCGATCTCGATCCAAAAGCCGGCGTCGGCCGCTCACGCGGCGCCAGTGTCGGCGAAGATCGCTTCGAGAAGAAGGGCGCGGATTTCCACGCCCGGGTCCGCGCCGAATTTCTCGCCATCGCGCAGCGCGAACCCAAACGCTGCGCTGTGCTCGACGCAAGCCAACCGGCTGACGTCGTGCTTGCGATGGCGCTCACCGCCATCAAAGAGCGTCTCCCATGACGCCGCTTCGGACCGCCGGCTTCCAGCCGGCATCGTCATTTCAACGGCCACACGGCCTGCCGCTTGAACGCATGTGCCGGCTGGAAGCCGGCGGTCCGGGGGGTGCGCTGTGAAAGCCGAAAAGGCCGCCCCCGAGACGGACAAAGAGCCCAACGCGCCACATCCGCGCGAGACCTTCTTCTACGTCGGCCACAACGCCGAAGAGCAAGCGCTCGCCGAAGGCCTGCGTGGCGGGCGCATGCATCATGCGTGGTTGCTCACCGGCCCCAAAGGCATGGGCAAGGCCACGCTCGCATATCGCTTCGCCCGCGCCGCACTTGGCGCAAAAACCGGCGGCGCGCGGCCGTTCGACACCCATCCCGAAGATCCGATCGCACGGCGCGTCATCGCCCAATCGCATCCCGATCTCTTCGTGCTCCGTCGCGGCCTCAATGATCGCGGCAAGCCGCGTCGCGAAATCACAATCGATGAAGCGCGTGAGCTCGGCCAATTCTTCTCGTTGGCGCCATCTGAAGGCGGCATGCGCGTCGCCATCATCGACGCGGTGGACGATCTCAACCGCAACGCCGCCAACGCCATTCTCAAAACACTCGAAGAGCCGCCAGCGCGCTCGGTGTTGCTGCTCGTGTGTCACGCGCCCGGCGCGATCCTGCCGACTATCCGCTCGCGTTGCCGCCGCCTCACGCTGCGCACGCTCACCGACGCACAGATGAAGCAAGCCGCCGGCGCGGACACGGACGGCGTGATCTTCCAACTCGCCAAAGGCCGCCCAGGCCGCGCCATTGCGCTCAAAGCGCAAGGCGGCCGCGAAATAGCAGCGCTCCTCGCCACCAGAAGCGGCGGCATCGGCGCATCGCTGCCGGAGCTTTACGAAAAGCTCGGTGGCGAACCGTTCGAGCGCCTCGCGTCCGTCATCGAGATCGCGGAAGATTGGGTGCACGGCAAAGGTGTAGAAGAGGGCGGCGAGCACTGGGCCGAAGCCTGGTCGCAACTCGAAACGCTGCGCTCAGAAGCCGAAGGCCTCGACATGGACCCACGCCACGCCCTCGCGCGTGCGGTGGGCATCCTTGATCGCGCCGCCGGCGCACGTAGATAAGCGCCATGCTGATCGACAGCCACGTCAACTTGCACCACCAAAGCTACGCGGAAGATCGCGAAGCCGTGATCGCACGCGCGCGCGCGGCTGGCGTCGCGCGCATGATCACGATCTGCGACAAGATCGAGAACTTCCCGCAAGTCATCGCCATCGCCGAAGCGCACGCCGACATTTACGCCAGCGTCGGCGCGCATCCGCACTACGCAAAGGATCATCTCGATCTCACCGCCGAAAAGCTGATCGAACTCGGCCGCCATCCGAAGATCGTCGGCATCGGCGAAACCGGCCTCGATCAGCATTACGGCTTCAGCCCGTTCGACGACCAAGTGCAGGTGTTTCGCGTCCACGCCGCCGCTGCACGCACGCTCGGCAAAACCCTCATCATCCACACCCGCGAAGCCGACCAGGCGATGGGGGACTTGCTGGAAGAGGAGGCAGCGAAGGGCCCTCTTCGCATCCTGATGCATTGCTACACGTCCGGCGCCGAACTCGCGCGCCGCGCCATCAAGCTCGGCGCTTACATCTCGTTCTCGGGCATCATGACGTTCAAGAATGCCAACGACGTGCGCGCGGTAGCGCTTGAGACGCCGCTCGACCGCATCATCGTTGAAACCGATTGCCCCTATCTCACGCCCGTGCCGCATCGCGGCCAACGCTGCGAACCGCATCACGTCGCTGACGTGCAGTCCGCGTTGCTCAAATTGAAGGGCATCGGAGAAGAAGAGGGGAGCGCCCTGCTCGCCGAGAACTTCTTCGCCATCTTCCCAGATGTCGCGAGGCCAACATGAGCGGCACATTGCGCGTCACCATTCTCGGCTGCGGCTCCTCCGGCGGCGTGCCGCGCGCCACCGGCGATTGGGGCGTGTGCGATCCCAACGAACCGAAGAACCGCCGCACGCGCTGCGGGCTCTTGCTGCAGAAATGGAGCGGGGCGCCCGCCGAAGCGGGCGAGGCGACCACGGTGCTGATCGACACGCCGCCAGATCTGCGCACGCAGCTCGCCGACGCAAAGCCGGCGCACCTCGACGCCGTGCTCATCAGCCACGACCACGCCGATCAGACGAACGGCTTCGACGATGTCCGCGCCTTCGCCATCAAAGCGCGTCGGCAGATTCCCATCTGGATCGACGAACCCACGCGCAAAACCTTCCTCCGCCGCTTCGGCTACGCGTTCGAAACGATCGGCGGCTATCCGGCCATCGTGCGCGACGCCGGCCATATGGCGCCGCTCGTGCCGGTATTGATCGATGGGCCAGGGGGCAAGCTCGAGATTTTGCCGCTGGAGCAGGACCACGGCTTCTCCGTCTCGCTCGGCTTCCGCGCCGGCCCAATCGGCTATTCCAACGACGTCGTCGCCATGCCCGAGCGCACGTTCGAAGAATTAGCGGGTCTCGATCTCTGGATTGTCGATGCGCTGCGCGAGACGCCGCATCCCACGCACGCCCATGTCGGCCGCAGCCTCGAATGGATCGAGCGCTTAGCGCCCAAGCATTCCGTGCTCACCAACATGCATATCGACCTCGACTACCAGACGCTGAAAGCAAAGCTGCCCGCCGGCGTCGAACCAGCCTACGATGGCTGGCAGGCCGATTTCGCCCTTTGAGTCGGCCCCGCCAAAGCCACCGAGCACTTCCCATAATCTATCTTATGCGAGAAAGCTATGTCAGCCCAAACAGCTGAAAAGATAGAAGAAAACGACGCCGCCAAGGCCGCGCGCAACGCCGCCTCTACCCAAGCCATGCTCGACGTGATGGCGCGCTTGCGCGATCCGCAGCGCGGCTGCCCGTGGGACATCGAGCAGAATTTCGCGACCATCGCGCCTTACACGATCGAGGAAGCCTACGAGGTCGCCGACGCGATCGAGCGCCAGGATATGCCAGCGCTCAAGGAAGAGCTGGGCGACCTTCTCTTCCAAGTCGCCTTCCACGCCCGCATGGCCGAAGAGCAAGGCGCGTTCGATTTCGCTGACGTCGCCCAAGCGCTCGCCGACAAAATGATAGAGCGCCATCCGCACGTGTTTAGTGAGGCGGGCGACGGCCGCACCGCCGCACAGCAAACCGTCGCGTGGGAAACGCTGAAGGCCGAGAAGCGCGCAGCCAAGGGCGCGCCCTCGCTCCTGCATGACGTGCCGATGGCCCTCCCCGCCCTCATGCGCGCCGAGAAGCTCACCAAGCGCGCCGCGCGCATCAATTTCGATTGGCCGACGCCGAACGAAGTTCTGGCCAAGCTCGACGAAGAATTGGCCGAACTGAAAGACGCGCAAGCCAGCGGCGATCAGGATCACATCGCCGAAGAAATGGGCGACATCCTCTTCGTGATGGCGAACCTCGCCCGCAAACTCAAAGTCGATCCCGAAGAAGCGCTGCGCCGCGCCAACGCGAAGTTCACGCGCCGCTTCCAATACATCGAAGCCAAACTCGCCGAACAAAACCGCACCGGCCCCCAGCCGCTGGACGATATGGAAGCGCTGTGGCTCGAGGCGAAGGCGGCTGAGAAGCGATGACGGCGCTCACCGACTTTGAACGTCGGGCGCTTGAGGCTATGGCGCCGTTGTTTGGCGACCGAGCCGAGACATTTCGCGCGCAAATTGCGTCAGCAACGGTCGTAACTCGAAAGAACACAGGTGTCGGCTTCTACACTAGCGTGACAGTGGACAAGGGACGCTGCGCTCCCGTTCCACTCAGCCACAAGGGCGCGCATTTTGAAGTGCCGGGCGTTGAACATGGGCTGGGAATTGTGCTGTGGGACACCGACGGCGACGGCTATCTCGAAACAATTGAAGGTTGGACCGTTGACGACGATCCTCTAGTCGGCGTCGAGCTTTCAGAACTAAAATTCGTTCGCCTAACTCAGCTAGGATAGCGCGCCGCATGCCGCGGCCACCCTCTCCGCAAGGGAGAGGGTTCGCTAACCCTCAGCGATTGAGCGCCCCAAACGGCACCACGCGATTGTCGACATCGTGCCCAATGTCCGCGCGTCCGAGATACGCGATGCCGCTGCGCTCGCACCAATAGCGCACCATTTCTTCTTCGCTCGCGCCGAACGGTTTGTCGTTCTCCGGCACGTCGGAGATGCGGCCCAATTTAATCCCCCTCACCCGGCGCACATTGGCGGAAGAGGTGATGTGGAAGAGGGCGCGGTCTAGCCGATAGAGATACTCGCCCACGTCTTCGAGCATCAGCACGTGGCCGGTCAGATCAGGCTCCAGCGACGTGCCGAGGATCGATTGCAGGATCATGATGTTGAAGGCGACGGTCTTGCCCTCGAACATCACCGTGAGCTCAAGCGATTCATTGGCGCGCTCGATCAGCCAAG
Source organism: Vitreimonas sp. (assembly GCF_036392335.1). Lineage (NCBI taxonomy): Bacteria > Pseudomonadati > Pseudomonadota > Alphaproteobacteria > Hyphomonadales > Hyphomonadaceae > Vitreimonas > Vitreimonas sp. Next base: position 1,947 of record NZ_DASVYD010000066.1, on the reverse strand, counting down.
CGAGCGAGCGGCGCACCGCCGCATCCCCGCCTGCCCTGATAATGTCCACCGGCATCGGCCCATGCGCGACCTGGCCAATGCCGTGCGCGTACAAGCCGCCCAACAGCACCCCACCATCGCTGTAGCCGAGATAGGTTTTCTTGCGCGCGTGCTCGTTCAATTGCGCGATCGCCGCTTCCGCGATCCGGCACGCGCCATAGCCGCCGCGCGCAAACCAGATCGCATCCAGCGACGGATCGTTCGCATACTCCACAAACGCCTTCAGCCGCGCCGCATCGTCGCCGGCAAAATGCCCAGCGCTCAGAAAACATTGCGGGTGAACAACAATCTCCGGCGCCTGGTCCAGATAAAGGTCCGCCGCCAGCGCCTTCACGCGCTCCGCCAGCTCAGGCTCGATGCGCGTGCCGGGCGCGACAACACCAATGCGTTTGCTGGGAGCCATCTCTGTGTTCGCGTCCTTGCCGGGAGCCGGGCTTTCTCGTCATAACAATCGACCATGAGTCAGGCCAAATCCTATTTCTTCAGCGGCGTCGGCGGCTCCGGCATGCTGCCTTTGGCGCTGATTTTGCGCGGCAAGGGCGTCACCGTCGCCGGCTCCGACCGTTCGCTCGACCAAGGCCGCCTGGGCGCGAAGTTCGAATATCTGAAAGCCCAAGGCATCGACCTCTTCCCGCAGGACGGCTCCGGCCTCACCAGCGCCGACCAGATCCTCGTCCGCTCCGCCGCCGTCGAAGACACAGTGGGCGATGTCGTCGCCGCCAAGCGCCTCGGCGCGCGTGACATGAAGCGGCCTGAGCTCCTAGCTGAACTCTTCAACGCAGCGCCCGTGCGCATTGGTGTGGCCGGCACCAGTGGCAAATCCACCACCACGGCGATGATCGCCTGGATGCTTCACCGCGCCGGCCGCGATCCCACGGTGATGAACGGCGCCGTGATGAAGAACTTCGTCACGCCCGACGCGCTCTTCGCCAGCGCGCTGGTGGGCCGTGGCGACGCGTTCGTTTCCGAAGTCGACGAAAGCGACGGCTCGATCGCGCGCTATCAGCCGACGATCGCCGTCGTGAACAACATCGCGCTCGACCATAAGAGCATGGACGAACTCCGCGCGCTGTTCTCTGGCTTCGTCAGCAGAGCGGATGTCGCCGTGCTCAATCTCGACAATGACGAAACCGCCAAGCTCGTCATCAACGCCAAAGTCCGCACCCGTACCTACGCGCTGCGATCGGGCCTCGCCGACTTGCACTGCGTCTCGATCACGCCCGCGCCGGATAGCATAGCGTTTGAGGTGCTTGAGCGCGAAGGCGGCGCGACGGCAAGCGTGAAGCTCAACGTGCCAGGCGAACACAACGTCGCCAACGCGCTCGCCGCCCTCTCTGCCGCACGCGCCTACGGTCTTTCGCTGAAAGAGGCCGCAGCCGCGCTCGAAGGCTTCTCCGGCACCAGGCGCCGCTTAGAGGTCGTCGGCAAAGCCAACAACGTCACCGTGATCGATGATTTCGGGCACAACCCCGACAAGATCACCGCCACGCTGGCGACGCTGCACGCCTTTCCCGGCCGGCTGCTCATTATGTTTCAGCCGCACGGCTACGGGCCCCTGAAGCTCATGAAAAACGAATTCATCGAGTGCTTCGCCAAGAACATGGCCGACGACGACGTGCTCATCATGCCCGATCCCGTCTATTTCGGCGGCACCGTCGACAGAAGCGTCACCAGCGAACACATCGTCGCGGGCGTGCGCGCGCGCGGCCGCCAAGCGCTCGCGTTCGCCGAACGCACCGCTTGCGGCGACAAACTCATCGAACTCGCCGAACCCGGAGACCGCATCATCGTCATGGGCGCAAGAGACGATACGCTGAGCACGTTCGCGGCTGAATTGGTGCAACGGCTTGAGCGTTAGCGGACCGCCGGTTTCCAGCCGGCATACGCATTCAACCTGCACGCAGCCTG
>NZ_DASVYD010000065.1:0-18684 GCF_036392335.1 Vitreimonas sp. | reverse complement strand
CGGCTCGCTTCGCTCGCCACCTCCCCCGCACGCGGGGGAGGAGTTTGGAGCATCGCCATGCCGCGCGAAACCAGCGCTAGCATTGCCGCTTGGGGCGCTGAGACGTTCGGTGAGGTTTCTGACCTTGCCGTGCTGATCCAGCGCGCCCGCGCCGAATTCGAGGAATTGTCCGCCGCCGTGCGCGCAGGCGACGAAAACGAGATCGGCGCCGAAGCGGCGGACGTGATGATCCTTCTGCACCGCGTGCTCGGTATCCTCGGCAAGGATTTGGCTGAGGAAGTCGACGCCAAAATGAACATCAACCGAAACCGGCAATGGCGCCTCAGCGGCGACGGCGTCGGCCAACACGAGTGAATGTCATGCCGAGGTTTCGGTTTCGCATTTGGCTCGCGCTGTTGCTCGTATTGCCGCTTTGCTTCGTAGGTTTCACTGCGTGGGAGACTTATCGCGGCGGTAGGCCCATTACTGGTTTGACGCGGCTTCTTCTCCCTCTCGCATGGGTTGTCTTGTGTCTGGCGGCGACTTCGGTTCTCTCGCTGAGACAGGAAGCTCGCATTTTTGTTGGGGAGCGGTCGCGGTTGGTGGTGCGCGCCGCTGTGCAAGCGGTTTTCGCGCTTGCCGCCATCCTAGGCACAGCCTTCGGGCAGCTCGTCGGAATGTTGGCGGGGATCGATTGGATCCCGCCTGATCGCCAACTCGCAGAGGATTATGCGCTGCTGTTCGTTGGGAGCGCGCCGTTGTCATTCGTCGCAGCGCTCCCTGCGGGTTTGATCATTGCGCTTTTGATCCCACGCTATTGGAATTCTCATCTCTCGCTCATTTCTCAAAGAAAGCCGCACCATGCCTAAAGTTCTGATCAGCGATGAACTCAGCGAAGCCGCCGTCCAAATCTTCCGTTCGCGCGGGCTTGAAGTGGATTTCCAGCCGCAGCTTGGCCCGGATGCGGCGAAGCTGAAGGAGATCATCGGCAATTATGATGGCCTCGCGATCCGTTCGGCCACGAAAGTGAAGCCGGACATCATCGCCGCGGCGAAGAATCTGAAAGTGATCGGTCGCGCCGGCATTGGCGTTGATAACGTCGATATTCCGGCCGCGACGGCGCGCGGCATCGTGGTGATGAACACGCCGTTCGGCAATTCGATCACGACGGCCGAGCACGCGATTGCGTTGATGTTTGCGGCGGCCCGCCAACTCGCGGCGGCCGATGTGAGCACGCAGGCCGGCAAGTGGGAAAAGAACCGATTCATGGGCGTGGAGCTCTACGCCAAGACGCTGGGGCTTATCGGGTGCGGCAATATTGGCGGCATCGTCGCGGATCGTGCGCTAGGTTTGAAGATGAAGGTCGTCGCGTATGACCCGTTCTTGAGTCAGGAGCGCGCCGTGCAGATCGGCGTGGAGAAGGTCGAACTCGACGAATTGCTCGACCGCGCCGACGTGATCTCGCTGCACGTGCCGATGACCGAGAAGACCAAGAACATTCTCTCGCGCGAAGCTTTGGCCAAGACCAAGAAGGGCGTCATCGTCGTCAACGCCGCGCGCGGCGGCTTGGTGGATGAAGCGGCGCTGCGTGAGGCGCTTGAAACCGGCCATGTGTCGGCGGCGGGCTTTGACGTGTTCACGGTGGAACCGGCGAAGGAAAACGTACTCTTCGGCGCCCCGAACTTTATCGCCACGCCGCACCTGGGCGCATCGACCAACGAAGCGCAGGAGAATGTGGCGCTGCAAGTCGCCGAGCAGATGAGCGATTATCTGCTGACGGGTGCTGTCACCAACGCGCTCAACATGCCGTCGATCACCGCCGAAGAAGCGCCGCGCTTGAAGCCGTTCGCGGCGCTCGCGGAAAAGCTCGGCGCCTTCGCGGGCCAGATTGTCGATGACGGCCTGGAAGAGGTCGAGATCGAATATGAAGGCGATGTCGCCAAGCTCAATATGAAGCCGCTGACCGCGTCGGTGCTGGCGGGGATGCTGCGGCCGCTGCTGCAGGACGTGAACGTGGTCTCGGCGCCGGCGATCCTAAAGGAACGCGGCGTGCCGCTGACGGAGAGCACGCGCGAGGGCTCGCCGATCTATGACAGCCTGATCCGCATCAAGGTGAAGACGGGCGGCAAATGGCGCTCGCTTGCAGGCACGGTCGTGGCTGGCCAGCCGAAGATCGCCGAAGTGAAGAACATGCAGCTCGAAGCGCATTTCCATCCCGTCATGTTGTTCGTGAACAATTCGGACAAGCCGGGCTTCATCGGCGCGCTGGGCACGATGCTCGCGGACGCCAAGATCAACATCGCCACCTTCCACCTCGGCCGTGAAGCCGAGGGCCAAGACGCGATCGCGTTGGTCGGCGTGGACCAAGTTGTCACCGACGATCTGCTCGCCCGCATCAAGGCGTTGCCACAGGTGCGCTACGCGAAAGTGTTGCGCTTCTAAGCGGAACTTGATCGCAAAGGCAGCGTTCATCGCTCGGCCGAGTCATGTTCGGTTCGAGGGGACGCCTTTGATGAAATGGAAGCTGTTTTGCTCGACGCTGTTGCTGGCTGTCGCGGGCGTAGCCGCGCCCGCGTCGGCGAAGGTGGAAGAGATCCGCCTTGGCTATGTCGACAACATCCGCGACGATCACGGCGAGATCGTCGGGGGCAAGCACAGCGGCGGCAATGTCGAGTTCGACATTGTTTCGTCGTCGCCCGATTTCTTGAACCTGATCGGCTCGCCGCGCCCGTATCTGATGGGGTCATTCGCGACCAGCGATGACGGCGTCAATTTCGGCGGCTTCGGCCTGTTGTGGCGCTGGGAGTTCGCCGATGGTTGGGCGTTTGAGCCGGGCTTCGGCTACATTCTGCACGACGGCGAGATTGATAATCCCTTCGCCGACGGCACGCCCGAAGCGGCGGCGTTTGAAGCGGAAAACCAATTGCTCGGCTCGGAAGATTTGTTCCGCACAAGTTTTGCGTTGGAACGGGAGTTTGGCGATCGTTTCGCGGCGCAGCTCTATTGGCAGCACATGAGCCACGGCCAGATCCTCGACAGCGGCCGCAACCAAGGCCTTGATTATGTTGGCCTGCGCTTCAGCTACCGGCTCGATCCCGACCCGGCCGACTAACGCGCTTTTCATCCACCCCGGCCCTGGCTAGTTTGCCCGGACTTTCGGGGAGGCAGAATCGATGCGGGGATATTTGGCGGGCGTTGCGGCGTTCGGTGCGGCCATGGCTTTGGCGCCGGCGGCGAACGCGGGCGTCGATGAAGTCCATGTCGGCGTGATGGCGCACAATATCTGCGTCACCAATTGCAAGAACGCCGATAAGGAAGACGGCCCCAACGTCGAGTTTCAGGTCTCGTTCGACTCGCCTTCGTTTCTGAATTGGGCAGGCTCGCCGCAACCCTACATTCTGGCCTCGGTGAACGTCGCCGGCGAAACCAGCTTTGGCGGCGTCGGCCTCGAATGGCGCTGGGATTTTGCCGAAGGCTGGGCGCTGGAGCCCGGCATCGGCTATGTGATCCACAATGGCGAGGTCGATAATCCCTTCGCCAACGGCACGCCGGAGGCGGCGGCGTTCTTCGAGGAACATGTTCTGTTCGGCTCGGAAGATTTGTTCCGCACCTCGCTTGGCCTGACGCGCGATTTCGAAGGCCCGCTCGAAGCGCAGGTGTTTTTCTCGCATTTGAGCCACGGCCAAATCCTGGGCTCCGGCCGCAACCAGGGCGTCGATCAGCTCGGCGTGCGCATCGGCTATCAATTCGGCGGCTGACGTTGCGCGCTGCGCGACTTAAGATGCGGCCAACTCCAGAAGGGGGATGGCGATGGGGACACATCTACGCGCGCGGTTCGAGCGGCCTGGCCCGAAGCGCATTCTGGCGCTCGATGGCGGCGGCGTGCGCGGCCTGCTCACGGTCGGCATGCTGGCGGAGCTCGAAGCCCATTTGCGCCAGCGCTACAACAAGCCAGACATGCGCCTCAGCGAATATTTTGATCTCATTGGCGGCACGTCGACGGGCTCGATCATCGCGACGGGGTTGGCGCTCGGCATGAGCGTGTCCGAGATTTGGGCGCTCTACAAAACCGTCATTCCGAAAGTGTTTAAGCGCTTCTGGTTTCAGGGGGCGGGCATTCTGGCCCCGATGTTCGTGAGTGGTCCGCTGACGAAAGCGCTGAAGGGCGAGTTCGGCGGACGCACGCTGGAGAGCGAAGACCTGCAATGCGGCTTGGCGGTGCATTGCAAGCGCATCGATACCGGCAGCGCCTGGATTTTGCTCAACAACGCGAACTGGAAATATTACCCGCACAATTCGGGCTTCCGCCTGCGCGACATCGTCCAAGCGAGTGCGGCCGCGCCGCATTATTTTAAAGGCGTGCTGCTCAATCTGCCCGTGCCGGGTGACGCCGATCGTTCGACGGCCGCGTTCGTGATTGATGGTGGCGTGGCGGGCTACAACAACCCCGCGATGGAATTGGCGATCGCGGCGACCGATCCGGCCTATGGGTTCAACTGGAGACCGGGCAAGGACAATCTCTATATCCTCTCGCTCGGCACAGGCTTCTTCCGCGAGCGCATGGACGCCAACCAATATCGCAAGAAGACGTTCGTCGGCCAAACGCTCAACGCGCTGCGCGGCATGATCAACGACGTGTCGCTGCAACAGATCGCCTACATGCAGGCGATCTCCGAGAGCGGCGCGCGCTGGTACATCAATTCCGAGAAAGAAGATCAGCCCTCCGGCGCGTATCTCGCGATTGATCCCGTGCTGCATTATCAGCGCTACGATGCACGCATCGAGCAGGTCGAGGAAAGCGCGCGCAGGCCCGAACACGCACAACGCCTGCTCGGCCGTGAACTGGATGCGGCCGAGATCAAATCGATGAGCGAAATCACCAATGGCGACGCCGCCAATCTGGCGCTGTTGGACGATATCGGTAGGCGTGCCGGGCGGCATTTCCTTTCGGTGGCCGCGCCGCCGGCCAAGTTCGATATCTGAGCGCCGGGGCATAGCCGCGCACGCCTGGAGTTTTGGCTGCTAAACCCTTGCGTCCAAAGGGAAACAGCGCCAATGAACGCAAGTAAAAAGCAACGCGGGCTGAAACGCCCGGCGAGGTAAACGCATGTCTGGCGTAGTGGTTGTCGGCGCCCAATGGGGCGATGAGGGCAAGGGCAAGATCGTCGATTGGCTGTGCAATCGCGCCGATGTCGTGGTGCGCTTTCAAGGCGGCCACAATGCGGGGCATACGCTGGTTGTCGGCAACACCACTTACAAGCTCGCGCTGCTGCCCTCGGGCGTCGTGCAGGGCAAGCTCTCCATCATTGGCAACGGCGTTGTCGTCGATCCTTGGGCGCTGATGAGCGAAATCGAAAAGATCACCGCGCAAGGCGTTGCGATCACGCCGGACATGCTGGTGCTCTCAGATCAAGCGAGCCTCATTCTACCGTTCCACCGTGATCTCGACGCGGCGCGTGAAGCCCAAGCGGGCGCAGCTTCGATCGGCACCACCAAGCGCGGCATTGGCCCCGCCTATGAAGACAAGGTGGGCCGTCGCGCCATCCGCGTCGCCGACTTGGCCGATTCCGAAGCGATCGACTGGAAGATCGAGCGGCTGACTGCGCACCACAACGCACTGCGCAAAGGTCTCGACCTGCCGGAAATTGACGTTGCCGCGCTGAAAAAGGAATTGGCCGAGATCGCGCCGAAAGTGCTGCCGTTCGCGCAGCCGGCGTGGCGCGTGCTGGATAACGCGTTCCAGCAATCGAAGCGCGTCTTGTTTGAGGGCGCGCAAGGCGTGCTGCTCGATGTCGACCACGGCACGTATCCGTTCGTGACCTCCTCCAATGTTGTGGCGGGACAAGCGAGTGCGGGCTCGGGCGTTGGCCCTGGCAAGATCAGCTACGTGCTTGGTCTCGTGAAGGCTTACACGACGCGCGTCGGCGGCGGTCCTTTCCCGACGGAGCTCAATGACGAGATCGGCAAGAAGCTCGGCGAGATCGGCCATGAGTTCGGCACCAACACAGGCCGCGCGCGCCGTTGCGGTTGGTTTGACTCCGTGCTCGTCCGCCAATCGATCGCGCTCTCGGGCGCCGATGGCATCGCGCTGACGAAGCTCGACGTGCTGGACGGCTTCGACGAGGTGAAGATTTGCACGGGCTACAAGCTTGGCGACAAGGTCATCGATTATCTGCCCGCGAGCCTCAAAGATCAGCAACGCATTGAGCCGATCTACGAGACGCTCGACGGCTGGAAGAAAACCACGCGCGGCGTGCGCTCCTCCAAAGATTTGCCGGCCAAGGCGATTAAGTATGTGCGCCGCATCGAGGAATTGATCGGCTGCCCGGCTGCGCTCGTTTCCACCAGTCCCGAGCGCGACGACGTCATTCTGATGCGCGACCCGTTCAAGGCGTAAGCGAAGAGGCGAGCGGCGAGTAGCGAATAGGGAATAGAAGCTGGCGGGCCCGGCCTCCATTCGGTACTCATGGGACGCACTTCGCCGGAGGCGTGAATGACGGCCGACAACGATCCCCAGCCGGGCGGCAACCGGCGCTTTCATTTCGACGTCGAACAGGCGCGCGCCGGCGCGCAAGCGGCGCTGCACAAGTCCGAGTTCATTCTCTCGCGCGCGTTCGGGTTGTTTCAGAACCCCACTAAAGAATGGGAGCAAATCCGCGACGAGCAGACCTCGATCCCGAACATTCTGCTGGGCTACGTCGCGCCGCTCGCGGCGATCCCGCCGGTTTGTGATCTGATTGGGCAGACGCTGTTCGGTCGTTTGCTCGAAACGAATGTCGGCGGTGCGCTGATCAATGCGGTGGTGACGTGGATCGTCAGCGTCGCGCTCGTATTTCTGCTGGGCATCATCATCAATGCGCTCGCGCCGAATTTCGACGCCGATAGAAGCGAGATTTCCGCGCAGAAGGTTGCCGCGTACTCGCTGACGCCGGCGTTTCTGTCGGGATTTTTTTCGCTGTGGCCGCCGCTCTGGTGGCTTTCGCTGTTTGCTTTGGCGGCGATGGTGTTCTTGATGTATCGCGGTCTGCCGGTGTTGCTGAAGGCGCCGGAAGATCGCGCGCTTGGTTATGCCGCCAGCGCAACGGTCGCGGTGATGGTCGCGGCCATAGTATTGTTCGCGATCGCGGCCGCGGTGACCTGATTAACCCCGATTTCGGTTGGCGTTAGGGCATGCCGCCCGTAGCATCATAGCTGACTCACCATTTGGGAGAGGGCAGCCCATGACTATCGATCCCACCAATGCCGGCGCGAACGGTCTCGTTGACCGCGCCAAGAACATCCTTCTGACGCCCAAGGCGGAATGGGAAAAGATCGCGGCCGAGCCGTTTGATCTGCAGAAGCTCTATACGGGCTACGTCGTGCCGCTCGCGGCGCTGGCGGCGGTGTGCGGCTTTATCGGCATGTCGCTCGTCGGCATGTCCGCGTTCGGCATCTCCTATCGCGTGCCGATCGTCACCGGCATTGTGCAGGCGGTCGTGCAGATCGCGCTCAGTACGGCGATGGTTTACGTGATGGCGCTTGTTACCAACGCGCTCGCGCCGAATTTCGGCTCGCAGCAGGATGTCGAGCGCGCCCACAAGCTTGCCGCTTATGGTTGCACGGCTGGATTTCTCGCGGGCGTGTTCGCGATCCTGCCGCCATTGGCGTTGTTGTGGCTCGTCGGCCTCTATTCGCTGTATCTCATCTATGTCGGCCTGCCGGTCATGATGAAGACGCCGCAAGACAAGGTGATCGGCTATGTCGTCGTGATCGTGCTGGTGACGATCGTCATTGGCGTGGTGGTGAATCTTGTGCTGGGCACGATCCTGAACGCCGTGGGCTTGGGCGTTCGTCCGCCTGGCGCCGCGTTCTAAATCCGCGGTCGGTCGCGGACGTGTGCGATCTGCACGCGTCCGCGCGCCCCGTGTGGGGCTTGATCTTGATTTCGCGCAACATTCGCGTTTTGCGCGCGTGCGATGTATGAAACGCGATCCTTCGACGTGACCCGAACGGCGCGAGCGTGCGAAGGCGCACCCAATTGGCTCCACACATCGGTTCCTTCCGGAGAACCGCTATGACAGCAAGACGCAACGGCGCGCGTTCGCGCGCGGATTTGAGCGCGCCGCTCAATGCGAACTCATTCCTTGTCTCACAACGAGTAGCGCTTGAGGCGGCGCGCTTCTGGGCGCGGCGCATGCACGCGTACGCCGACCAGATGGAGGCGCTGTGCAAATGCACGTCCGCCGACGATTTGATGAAGGCGCAACGCGGCTTCATCGATCGGATGCAGCAAGACTATGCTGAAGAAAGCGCGGCGTTCACCCAATTGCTGTCCGCAGAAGCGTCCGAGGCTGAAGAGCGGTCAGGCGCATAAGACCCAAAAAGTTCGGCCCTCGCTGATGGCGAGGGCCGAAGATCGCGCTTTGGGCGGTAGCGCGACGGGGTGCGCGAGCAGGGGGAGGAGCTGACCCGCGCGGGACGTTTTACGCGTCGGCGTCGGCCAGCAAGCCGCGCTCGGCCGCGACCTTCTTCATCGCCTTTTGCAGCTTCTCAAAGGCGCGCACCTCGATCTGGCGCACGCGCTCGCGGCTTACGCCGTATTCGACGGAGAGTTCTTCAAGCGTCGCCGGTTCATCCTTCAAGCGGCGCTCTTGGATGATGTGGCGTTCCCGCTCGTTCAGACCCGCCATCGCCTCTTGCAGCAGCGTCATGCGTGCGTCGAATTCTTCGGAATCCGCCAGGCGGGTTTCCTGCGTGCCTTCAGCCTGATCGTCGGCGAGCCAATCCATCCATTCGGCGTCGCCCTCGCCGCCTGCGCCGCCGATCGGCGCATTGAGCGAAGCGTCGCCGCCGCCGCTCATGCGACGGTTCATGGAGACGACTTCCTCTTCAGTGACCGCGAGCTTGTGGGCGATCGACGCCACGTGTTCAGGCTTGAGGTCGCCATCTTCGAGTGCGGCCATCTCGCCTTTCATGCGGCGGAGATTGAAGAAGAGCTTCTTCTGCGCGGCGGTCGTGCCCATCTTCACAAGCGACCAGGAGCGCAGGATGTATTCTTGGATCGAGGCGCGGATCCACCACATCGCGTAGGTCGCGAGGCGGAAGCCCTTATCCGGATCGAATTTCTTGACGGCTTGCATCAAGCCGACATTGCCTTCGGAAATCACTTCGCCGATCGGCAGGCCGTAGCCGCGATAGCCCATGGCGATCTTGGCGACCAGCCGGAGGTGTGAGGTGACGAGCTTGTGCGCGGCTTGCGTATCGCCGTGCTCTTGCCAGCGCTTGGCCAGCATGAATTCGTCTTCCTTGCTGAGCATGGGAAATTTGCGGATCTCCGAGAGATACCGTTGCAATCCCTGCTCAGGGGACAGTGCGAGCGTCAGCGCTGTTGAAGCCATGATGTGAGAACCCCTCATGCGACGGGCGGTCGGGCCTAACTCTCATACGTGCGAGAGGGCGGCCCGGTTGCCGTCACGCTTGCTAATATAGGGAGCGGTTCAAGACTTTGCTCGAAGCGGGGCGCGCCGCCCCATTCGCGGGGTTCAACTCGCCGTTACCATTCCCTAACCATATGAACATAACAAGAACGCATCGATTCGGCAAGCGAAACGAAATCAATCCCTAGAATCAGCGCCATGAACATTCGCGAACCACCCCATAGGGATTGATTCGTTGGGTGGGCCTGGCGCGATAAATGTTCTCGTGTTGTCTGAGGCTTAGCTTTTGGCTTTGGCCGGCTGCAGGGTCTCGACGAGCGCCCAGATAGCGAGCGCCGCAGTCAGCCCCGCGAGGCCCCAGCGGACGCCGATATCGACCAGCGAGAGATAGACCTGATCCGGCGCTCCCCCGATCTGCATCCACACTGCGTGGACGCGCCCATCGCCCGGGTCCGCGGCGCGCGGCATGCCTTGGAACATGCGCACTTCGTTCAGTGTGAACAATAACAGCGCGCCCAACGCGGCGAGCAAGCGCTCGACGTTCGCAAACAGCATCATGGATTTCCGCCCAAACCGTACTCGCAACCAGAAGCTAACCTGGGCGGCCAGCGTGTTGCAGTGGCCAACAGCATGTTCCGCGTGGGAACTCAGAGTTTGCGCAAGGTGATGAGCAGCGCCGCCATATCCGCAGGCAATTCGCTCTCGAAGCGCAATTCCTGGCCGGTGATCGGATGCACGAATCCGAGCACGGCCGCGTGTAGCGCCTGGCGCGGGAAGGCGGCCACAGCCTCGGCGGCTTCGGCCGCGTGTGGGCCTTCGGCTTTGAACGCGCGTTGTTTGCCGTAGAGCGGGTCGCCGATCAGCGGGCAGCCGAGATGCGCGAGGTGGGCGCGGATTTGGTGCGTGCGGCCCGTGTGGAGGCGGCACTCCAGCAGCGCGGCGGCCGGGTGGCCCGCCGACGTTTCGGGCTGTTGGCCGAAGCTCTCGATCGTCCAATATTGCGTGATCGCGTGTTTGCCGGCTTCGCTTTTCGGATCGCGGACGACGACGTATTTGCGGCGATCCTCGCTTGAGCGGACGAGCCTGTTCTCGATCGTCCCCACACGTTCCTTCGGCGCGCCGCGGGTAACGGCGTAATAGACGCGCTCCAGATCGTGTTTGGCGAAGAGCTTGGCGAGGCCCGTATGCGCGGCGTCATGCTTCGCGACGACGACAAGCCCCGTCGTGTCCTTATCGATGCGATGCACGATGCCCGGCCGCGCGACGCCGCCAATGCCGGAGAGGCTGTCGCCGCAATGCGCGAGCAACGCATTCACGAGCGTGCCGCGCATTGAGCCGGGCGCGGGATGCATCGCCATGCCGCTGGCTTTGTCGACGATGACCAAATGTGCGTCTTCGAACACGACATTGATCGGCAAGTTCTCGGGCTGCGGCGCGGCCGGCTCCGGCGGCGGTAAGAGCAGTTCGTAGCGGCCGCCGACGCGCGGCTTATCCTTCGCGTGCGTCACTGGCGCGCCATCGACGCTGAGTTTACCGGCGCCGATCAGGCCTTGCACGCGTGAGCGCGAGAGGTCCGGCCAAAGCTTAGCCAGCCACGCATCGACGCGATCGCCCGCGTCGGCAGGGGCGATGGCTTCGCGGACCTCGCCTGTCTCAAAATCTTCGTCTTGGTCGGACATTTGGCCCCTCAATAGCGACTTGCGCGGGGAGGGCCAGCCCCCATAGTGCGCGCGGGAGGACGCGAAACGCCAATGAAGCGGGCGCTGATTATATTGGCCGTGTTGGTCGCGGCGGGCGCGCTTTACGTAGCTGCGTTCCTGACCGTGAACCATCAGGTCTCGGCCGAAGTCGCGGATATTCAGCGCACGCCCGGCGAGAGCCTCGATGCGGCGGGCGACACCCTCGACATTCTGATCTGGAACGTGGGCTATGGCGGCTTGGGCGCCGATAGTGATTTCGTTTCGGATGGCGGCGAGCATTTGTTTCCGCCCTCGCGGCAAGCGGTGCGCGCGAACGTGGCGGGCATTGAATCGTTTCTGCTGAGCCAAGCCGATGCGGACGTCGTCATCATGCAAGAGACGGCGCGCGCGGGGCCGGTGAATTATTGGATCGACGTGCGGGCGCGCGCGGAACATGCGCTGCGCGATCGGGACAACACCTTCTTCTCCGATTTTAAAACCCGGCTGTTGCCGTGGCCGCTGCACATTGAGCATGGGCAGGCGCTTTATGCGCGCGTCGCGGTGCAAGGCGCGGACGTGGTGGCGTTGCCGGCGGAGGATAGCGGCTTCCTCGGCGTGCGCCGGCGGTATGCGTCGCCGCTGATCCGGCTGGCCGGCGATGAGAATTGGACCATCGCCAGCGTGCATCTGGCCGCGTTCGACGAAGACGCGGCGGTGCGGACGCGGCAGCTGCGTGAGCTGATGGCGTGGGCGCAGGGGGAGTATGAAAGTGGGCGGCGCGTCGTGATCGGCGGCGATTGGAATTTCCAACTGGCCGAGACGGATTTTCCGCACAATACGGACCAGCGCTTTCTGTTTTGGCTGTTTCCATTCCCGCAAGATGCGCTGGCGCCGGGCTGGCGCATCGCGGCCGATGCCTCGATCCCCAGCGTGCGGACCAATCATAAGCCCTACGTGGCGGGGGAAAATTACGTGACGACGATTGACGGCTTTGTCGTTTCGCCGAATGTCGCGGTCGAAAGCGTGCGCGGTTTCGATCTCGGCTTTGAGCATACAGATCACCAACCTGTGCGCTTGCGCGTGCGGGCGACGGAAGGGGCTTCAGAATGAGCAAGCGGGGATGGACACGGCGCGGCGCGCTGGCGGCGGTGACAGCAAGCGCCACGGCGGCTGCATGTGCTGCGCCCAGTGTGGAGACGCCAGCCTATGAGGGCGAGATCGCGTTCAACCACGGCGTGGCTTCGGGCGATCCCAAGAGCGATCGCGTCGTGATCTGGACGCGCGTGACGCCGGCCAATGCCGGCCCCGTGCCGGTGCGTTGGATCGTGGCGCGCAACCGCGAACTGACTGACGTTGTGAAAACGGGCGTGGTCGAGACGAGCGAGGCGCGCGATTACACGGTGAAGGCGGACGTGACGGGCCTGCGCCCAGGTGCGCCGTACTTTTACGGCTTCCGCGCGGGTGCGGCCCAAAGCAGTGTTGGCCGTACGCGGACATTGCCGCGTGGCAGCTTGGACGAAGTGAAGCTCGCGGTGCTGTCGTGCGCCTCGTTCCCGCACGGCTTCTTCAACGCCTACGCGGCGCTGGCGCAGCGCGAGGATGTCGATGTCGTCGTGCATTTGGGCGACTACATCTACGAATACGGCCTCTCCGGTTATGGCGGCGAGACCGCGATCCAGCTCGGTCGCGTGCCATCGCCGGAGGTGGAATGCACGCGTATCGAGGATTATCGCGCCCGCCACGCGCAATATAAAACCGAAGCCGAGCTGCAAGCCGCGCACGCCATGGCGCCGTGGATCGTGGTCTGGGACGATCATGAGACCGCCAACGATTCCTTCGCGACCGGCGCGCAAAACCATCAGCCCAACGAAGGCGAATGGGCCAATCGCAAGAGTGCGGCGCTGCAGGCCTATTACGAATGGATGCCGATCCGCGATCCCGAGCCGGGCCGCGCGTTCGAGGCGATCAATCGTTCGTTCCAGTTCGGCGACCTCCTGACTCTGGTGATGGTGGAAACGCGTCTGCTGGCGCGGACCGAGCCGTTCGATTACGCGACGCAAATGCCGATCCGCATGCAGCGCTGGAATTTCACCAATCCAGCGACGCCCGTCGCGCTGCGCGATCACGAGGCCGATGTGGCGGCGATGCAGCGCCTGCCGGCGATCTATGAAGCGGTGGGCGAAGAGATGCGCCCGGTGCTCGATTGGCGGCGTGTGCAGACCTTGGCGCCCGCGGTCCCAAATTTGCCGACGGGTTTCTTTATAGCGCCGGACGTGGAGGCGTTGAATAACATCCTCTCGACGCCGGATCGCGCGCTCTTGGGCGAGGCGCAGGAGCAATGGCTCGCGAGCGAGTTGGGCGGCTCGGCGCAGGGCGGCACGACCTGGCAAGTGCTGGGCAATCAAGTGCTGGTCGCGCCGCTGACCGCGCCTGACCTCTCCGCCGCGCCGGCGGCGTTGGCGGAGGCGTTGGAGCGCTTGAGCCCAGGCGTGACGCAGCTGCTGAAGCTGACGCGGTTTGAGTTTCCGCTGAACGTCGATGCGTGGGACGGCTACCCGGCCGTGCGCGCGCGTCTGCTGCAATCGATCCGCGCGGCGAGCGGCAATGCGTTGATCCTGACGGGCGACACGCACATTGCGTGGGCCAACGAGATTTCCGATGCGCAAGGCCGAGTCGCAGTTGAGTTCGGGACGACCTCGGTCACCTCGCCCAGCGAAGCGGCGTATTTCTCACCGTTCGGCGTGGACTTTGGCGCGGGCGTGCGGGCGCGCAATCCGCATATCAAATACACCGACCCCGAGCATCACGGCTTCCTGCTGCTGACCTTGAGCAAGCAGCAAGCGCTGGCTGAATTCTTCGCCGTGTCGACGATCCTGTCGAAGACGTTCGAGACGACGCGCGTGGCGGCGTTCAGTGTGGCGCCCGAGGCGGGCCCGGCCGTGGGCGCGATTACGCAAGCCACTTAGGCGCGTCTTCGTGTTCCGCTTCAGCGCGGGTGCGCGGCTGCTTCGCGCGGTCCACTTGGATCGCGCGCATCAGCATGCTGTGCACGAAGAGGTTGGACGCATTCGTGTCGCGTCCGGAATGCTGCGCGTAAGAGCGCAACGCTTCGGCGAGGGCGAGGAATTGATCTGCGTTCATGGGCGCGTTGTCGGCAGATTCGGCGACAGCATCGTGACTCGGTTGGGGCGCAAATGTGCCTTTACGTTTTTTCACCTCCGAGGCGGTTCACATGCGCGCGCCGTGCTGGACCGAATGCCGTCAATTCCTCGGTTTCCTTACCATTCAGCCAGTCCTCGGCGATGGCGCCGTAGAGCGGCGCATATTTGAATCCGTGACCGGAGCAGGCGGAGAAGAGCAAAATGCGCTCGTGGATGCGGCTCGGGGTGATGAGGAAGTGTTCGTCGGGTGTGACGGTGTAGAGGCAGCGCGTCATGCGCACGGGTTCGGGATTGTGCGTCGGCAAGAGCACGCGTGCTTGCTCTGAAAGGAGCGTGGCGTCTTCCGCGTCGGGGGCGCGGACGTTGTCTGGATCAGTCGCGCCGCCGATGGCGTGCAGGCCGAGTTTGTACAGGCCGCGCGGCGCGGGCATGCCGTAGACGCCTTCGTCATTGTCGGCGCAGATGACGGGGGCCATGCGCGGGTTCGGTGACTCGAACCAACCGACCACGCGGCGCTTCACGGCGAGCTTGCCGGCGAATTCCGGCAGCAGCTTGCGCGCCCAGCCGCCGGCGGCGACGATGACGACATCGAAGACGCGCGCTTCCTCGTTGATCTTCAGCACGAGGCCGTCAATCGGCGCTTCGATGCGGGCGTTGTGGTGGAGCTTGGCGCCCCAGCGCGGCGCTTGCTTCAAGAGGAACGCGCGCACCGCGTCGGCGGCGATGACGCCGGCATCTTCCTGGCGAAACACGTCCCATTCGTAGGGCATGGCGATGTAGCCGCGCGTCATGGCGTGGATCGCGTCGCCGCGCATGATGGCGGCGGGCGTGCGGCTCAAGCGCTGGCTGGCGGCGACGAAGGGCGAGCCGCGCGGGCCGGCCATGAGGCCCCCGGTCCATTCGATGAACGGGCGGCCGGCCAAGCCTTCCCACGTGCGCCAGATCTCTTGGGCGCGGCGGGCGAGCTTTACATAGATTTCGCCTTCGCCGGGCGTGAGCCGCATGATGCGCGTGTCGCCGTGCGAGGAGCCGTTCGTGTGCATCGGCTCGAATTGGTCGAAGCCGGATACGTCGTGGCCGGCGAGCGCCAGGCGCGCGCAGATGCTCAAACCAGCAATGCCAAGCCCGATCACGGCGATGCGCATGATCCCCTCTACGCAGGTTTGGCGAGAGGTCGCAACATCGATCACGTCCGGGTGATGGCTTGTACTTCTGGTTGCCGCCGGTCTGCGCGCGGGCTTAGCGTTTTGGCAGGGCAATACGGGAGGGGCTTATGTTTCGCGGCTTATTGGTTGGGGCGGCCTTGGCGCTGATGAGCGTGGGGCCTGCGTTCGCGCAAGAAGAAGAGATCGTCGTCACGGCGACGCGCTATCGCGAGGCTTATGAGAATTTCAGTGTGCCGCATGTGTCTCTGGTGCGCCGCGCGGATTTCGCCGTGCAGCAGATCACGATTGGTTCGGATACGCGCGAAGCCGCGCAGCGCACGGCCGAGCTGCGCCAGGCCTTGCAGAGCCTCACACGCTATGCCGACCGAAATGCTCGCATTTCCGTCGCCTTGATCGAGGAGGATTCGGATCAATCCGGCCAAGCGCGCGTGGTGGCCTTCAATGTCGATAAGGCGATGGAATCGCTGCGCTCAGGTCCGCGCCAGGATACGTCTTATGTGTCGATCACTGTGCGCACGCGGGTAGCGGTAGGCGATGATCGTGACGCGGTGCGCGAGCGGTTTACGCAGTTCGTTTCGAACATTCCGCGACCGGGACGGGTGGAGGTTTCGTTCGGAGAGATGCAGCTTACGTTGAATGACCCTCAACAATATCGCCCAGCTTTGATTACCTCGATCGCCGCCGACGCCGCGCAAATCTCAAATGCGCTGGGCGTTGGCTACGGCGCGCGGCTCGAGGGCTTAGAGAACCCGATCGCGTGGCGCCGCGCCGGCGATTTGGACCTGCGCCTGTTTATCCCGTATCGCATGGTGATCCTGCCGCGCGAGGCGAGCTAGGCTCAAGCAAAGGGGCGCGACTTGCGTCGCGCCCTTTGGAATTCTCATTGGCTGTCAATCAGCCATACCCCGCCAGCTTCAGGAAGCGGTTGCGGAGTTCGGAATCTTCTTTGAAGGCGCCGGTGAATTGGGTGGTGACGGTGGTGACGTCTTTATGGTGGACGCCGCGCGTGCTCATGCATTGGTGCTCGGCGTCGATCAGCACGGCGACGCCGCGCGGCTTCAGCGTATCGTTGATCGCTTCTGCGATCTGGCTCGTCATCGTCTCTTGCGTCTGCAGACGCTTGGCGAAGATTTCGACGACGCGCGCGATCTTGGAAATGCCGACGACGGCGTCGGTGGGCAGATAGGCGACGTAGGCCTTGCCGAGGAAGGGCGCGATGTGGTGCTCGCAATGGCTCTCCACGTCGATCTTCTTCAGCATGACGATGTCGTCATAGCCGCCGACGTCCTCGAACACGCGCTTGAGCTCAAGCGTCGGATCCTGGTCGTAGCCGCCGAACCATTCGCGATAGGCTTCGATGACGCGCTTGGGGGTGTCCTTCAGGCCTTCGCGGTCGGGATCGTCGCCGGCCCAGGCGATCAGGGTGCGGACTGCTTCAAGGGCCGCCTCACGCGACGGACGCTTTTGCGCGGCCTCGGCGGGCGAGCGCCATTTAATAATTTCACTCATGAGGGGGTCTTAAGTCCTTAGTCTGAGGGACGGAGGTCGAGCCGGGAGGGTTCTGCTGGCTTGTACGCACCAGACGGACACCCGGACTTAACGCCCGCCCGAAATTCACCTCAGGCGACGGGACCCATGAATTTGGCCCCTGTTGGATATGGAGGTTAGCACGGCCCGCCGCTAGAAGCACCCCCATGGAAATCGCACTCACCAACACGTTGACGCGGCGCAAGGAGCGCTTCGAACCCGCCAATCCCAGCCGGGTGACGATGTATGTGTGCGGTCCGACCGTCTATTCTTACGCGCATATCGGCAATGCGCGCCCGCCGGTCGTGTTCGACGTGCTCTTCCGCTTGTTGCGGCTGACCTATGGTGAACAGGCGGTGATCTACGCCCGCAATTACACTGACATCGATGACAAGATCATCGCCGCGGCCGCCAAGAGCGGCGAGCCGATCGACGCGATCACGCGCAAGTTCGAGCGTATCTATGAGGAAGATACGGGCGCGCTCGGCGTGCTGCCGCCGACGCTGACGCCGCGCGCGACCGAGCACGTGAGCGACATGATCGCGCTGATCGAGCAGCTCTTGGCGAAGGGGGCGGCGTACAAGGCCGAGACGGGAATCTATTTCTCGGTCGCGGCTGACGAAGATTACGGCAAGCTCTCGGGGCGTTCGCAGGACGAATTGAAGGCCGGCGCGCGTGTCGAGGGCGAGGACGACAAGCGCCATCCTTCGGATTTCGCGCTGTGGAAGACAACGAAGCCGGGCGAGCCGTCCTGGGAAGCGTCGTTCGGCGCGGGACGACCGGGCTGGCATATCGAATGCTCGGCGATGATCGAGAAAGAGCTCGGTTCGCCGATCGACATTCATGGCGGCGGCATTGATCTCATCTTCCCGCACCACGAAAACGAAATCGCGCAGAGCGAAAGCGCGCATGGCCATGCGTTGGCGCGGGTGTGGATGCACAACGGCTTTCTCACGATGGATCGCGAGAAGATGTCGAAGAGCATCGGCAACATCATCACGCCGCGCGAATTGTTGGAAGATTGGCAGGGCGAGACCATTCGTTGGGCGTTGCTCAGCGCGCATTATCGCGCGCCGCTGGATTGGTCCGAGGATTTGCTGCGCCAAGCGCAAGCCAGCTTGGACCGGCTCTATGGCGCGGTGTTGCGCTTGAAGGATGTGGCGGCGGCTGAGGTCGACGCGCCTTCCGCGTTCGTTGAAGCGCTCGCGGATGATTTGAATACGCCGGCGGCGATCGCGGAATTGTCGGCGCTGGCGACGGCGGCGAATGTTGCGAAGAAGCCGGCCGAGCAAGCGCGGGCCAAGGGCGAATTGTTGGCGGCGGCGCGTTTGCTGGGCGTGCTGAATGAGGATCCCGAGCATTGGTTCAGGGCTTCGTTCGGCGACGAAGCGGCCGAGATCGATCGCCTGGTGGCGGAACGGGTCGCGGCGCGGGCGGCGAAGAATTACGCGGAGAGCGATCGTTTGCGGGATGAATTGGCCGCGCGCGGTGTGGAAGTGATGGATAGCGCCAGCGGCAGCACGTGGCGGCGGAAAGGATGATGGGCCTCGCCCGCGCATAGGCGCGCGCGTGTGTTCGCGTCGTTCTGCTGAACGCGCGTTCTGCAATGCTCCGGGATGATGGCGCTTCAGCTTGAATCGGCGCGCGCGGCGAACAGCGCGCGGGCGCCGAGCCAGCAGAGCTTGCCGGCGTCGCCTTGGAGGCGGCCGTCGACATAAACCGAGCGCGGTTGGCGCTTGAGCGCGACTTTGGCGAT